>CAMTXV010000075.1:0-18619 GCA_947085665.1 uncultured Sinobacteraceae bacterium
AACCCGGATATCGCGGCCTGCAGCATGATTGCCTCGGGCCTGCGCATATTCGATATCCGCGACCCTGCGAAGCCGCGCGAAATTGCCTATTTCATCGCACCCATCAAACCGCGCCTCACGCCCGTGTTCGAACCCAGCGCCTGGGCCATGTCGAGCCCTAGCTTCGTGCCCGAGCGCAAGGAAATCTGGTACTCCGACGGCTTCGGCGGCTTCTACGTGGTGCGCGTGACCAACGGCGTCTGGTAGGCGTGCGGGGCTTGCCCCGCTACGATGCGCGGCCCTTTCCGCCACGCCCGTTTGCCCCGTCCGAGCCATGCCCGTCCACTACCAGGAACCTACCCACCTTCTGCCCATCGCAGGCGTGCAGCTCGGCGTCGCCGAAGCCGCCATCAAGAAGCCCGGCAAGAAGGATCTCCTGGTGATCGCCTTCGATGAAGGCACCACCGTGGGCGGGGTGTTTACCCAGAACGCCTTTGCCGCAGCCCCGGTGCAGCTGTGCCGCGAGCGGCTGGCGGCGGGCATGCCGCTGCGGGCGCTGCTGGTGAACAGCGGCAACGCCAATGCCGCCACGGGTGCCGAAGGACTGGCTGCAGCGCGCGACACCAGCGCGGCAGTTGCCGCCGCCCTCGGCGCACCGGCGCAGAGCGTGCTGCCCTTCTCCACCGGCGTGATTGGCCAGCAGCTTCCGGTGGCGCGCATGGTCGCCGCCGCCCCGGCTGCCGTCGCCAATTTGCAGCCCACGGGCTGGCTCGATGCCATGCGCGCCATCATGACCACCGACACCGTGGGCAAGGGCGCCTCGCGCACCGTGACCACCACGGCCGGCCCGGTCACCGTCACCGGCATTGCCAAGGGCGTGGGCATGATCCACCCCAACATGGCCACCATGCTGGCCTATGTCGCCACCGATGCCCGCCTGAGTGCTGCCGCCACGCAGGCACTGATTACCGAGGTGGCAGGCCGCAGCTTCAACTGCGTGACCGTGGATGGCGACACCTCCACCAACGATGCCTGCGTGCTGCTGGCCACCGGCCGCGTGGGCGCGACAGAATTGGACGTGACGGGTGCCGACTACGCCGCCGTGGCCGCCGCCATCGAGGATGTCTGCCGCGAGCTGGCGCACGCCATCGTGCGCGACGGCGAGGGCGCCACCAAATTCATCACCGTGCAGGTGGGCGGCGCGCGTGACGCCGCGGAAGCCCGCGCGGTCGCGCTCTCCATTGCACACTCGCCGCTGGTGAAAACCGCCATGTTCGCGAGCGACGCCAACTGGGGCCGTCTCGCCATGGCCATCGGCAAGGCCGGTGTGGAAGGGCTCGATGTGGCGGGAGTCAGCATCTCGCTCGATGACGTCGCCGTGATCGTCGGCGGCCAGCCGCACCCGGACTACCAGGAGTCGCTGGGTTCGGCGGTGGTCTCGAAGCCGGAGTTCACCATCGGCGTGGGCCTGGGGCGCGGGCCGGCCAGCACCACGGTGTGGACCTGCGATTTCAGCTACGACTACGTGAAGATCAACGCCGAGTACCGCACTTGAGTTCGCATTGCGGATTGCGGGTTTCGGAATGACCGGCAACAGCAGCGGGACTGTGCAATCCGCAATCCGCAATCCGCAGTCCCCGATCATTCAGGTCGCCTGCGGGGTGCTGGTGGATGGCGCCGGCCGCGTGCTGCTGGCACAGCGGCCCGAGGGCAAGATTGCCGCCGGCTGGTGGGAGTTCCCGGGCGGCAAGATTGAAGCCGGCGAGACTGCACTCGCAGCACTCACCCGCGAGCTGGCTGAAGAGCTGGGCGTGACGGTGCGCGCGGCGGAGCCCTTGATTCGCTTCAGCCACCACTACAGCAACCGGACCGTCGTGCTCGATACCTGGCGCGTCACCGCCTTCGACGGCGAGCCGCGTGGCTGCGAGGGACAGGCGCTGCGCTGGTTGGCTGTGCCGGACTTCCATCAGGTCAGCCCACTGCTGCCCACGGTCACGCCCATCGTGCAGGCGCTGTGCGTGCCCACACATTATGTGTTCACCCCTCCCACCCTCACGGTGGAAAGGGTGATGGCTGGTCTGTCGAAGTTGCCGGCCGCAGCCTGGCTGCGATTACGCCTGCCCGCGCTGGATGAGGCGCAATACGAGAACGCGGCACAGCAGGTGCTTGCTGAGGCCAGGCTGCTGGGCATCAAGGTTTTTCTGGATCGTGGGCACGCCCAGGTGGGCGCTCTGGGCGCGGATGGCTGGCACTGCACGAGTGCTGGCTTGATGGGGCTGAAGCAGCATCCCTTCGCGCTGCTTGACCCCCTCCCCAACCCCTCCCCGCAAGGGGGAGGGGCTTTCCACTCCCCTCCCCCTTGCGGGGAGGGGTTGGGGGAGGGGGTAGTCGTCCCCTACGCAGTGGCTTCCGTCCACAGTGCCGAGCAACTCGCGCATGCCGCTGCACTGGGGTTCGATGCCGCCGTGCTCGGGCCGGTGCAGGCCACGGCCACGCACCCTGATGCCACGCCGCTGGGCTGGGCAGGCTTTGCCACGCTACGCGGCACTGCGCCGCTGCCGGTGTATGCCATCGGCGGACTGGGGCCTGACGCGCTAGGGCCGGCACGTTTGGCCTATGCGCAGGGTGTGGCGGGAATCAGCGCCTACTGGCGCGGCGGCGGGTCCTGATCGTCAAAGCCGTCCGGCTCTTGCACCGGAATCGCGAAGCGCCCGTTCATCCAGTCGCCGAGGTCCACCAGCTTGCAGCGCTCGCTGCAAAACGGCCGCCAGGCATTGGCCGGCGCAATGAGCGAGGGCTGGCTGCACCGGGGGCAGCGACCCATCGGACCCGCAGGGCTTGGCGTGCTCATCAGGCCAGCAGGCAGCACTGCAACTGGAAGGGCACGTTCTGGGTGATCTGCTGCGCGCGGCTGTCGACATCGGGCTGGCGCATGAAGCGCAGGCTGTAGCGATAGCGCCCGGCGCTGATCTCGGGGTAGAGCCCGCTATCGGATGACACCTTCACCCGCAGCAGCTGGTGCGCGGCCTGCGGCGTGTGTAGGTGCACGCCGCCATCGGCCACCAGCGACAGATCGCTGCCGCAGTGGCGCAAGACATCGAGGCAGCTGGCCACCGCGATTTCGTATGGGGCGAAGTGCGAGAACCAGCGTTCGAGATCGGCATGGATTCGAATGGTGGGCTCCGCCAGCCAGCGGTGCAGGGCCGGCAGATCAAAAGGCGCCGCGCCGCCGGGGATGGCACTGCGCCTGGCCATGGCATCGAGAAACTCATGGCTGCGCAGCGAGGAGCCCGCGAAGTGCGAGGGCAGCTTCTGCACGCCCTTCAGCGCATCGGCCAGACGCGAGAACACGGCGCGCGGCTCCAGCCCCTGCAACAACTGAGGCGCGCGGGTGAGCACGGTCTGCTGATCCTGAATTTCCTTGATCACCTCACTCTTCAAATCGGAGCGGGCGGTCAGCGACAGCACATCCAGCAGGGTTTGCAGCGCGGCACGGGTGCCGGTGGGCGAGGCATCGAGCGCATGGTGCCGGCGCTGCTGAAACAGAAATTCCAGCCGCAGGAAGGTGCGCACCCGCTCGGTGAGGGGTTGCTCGAAAACAATCTGGTCGGCGCCGATGGCCACGATGGAGTCAGCTGCGGAAAACGTGGGGCATTCTGGACGATGCGGCGCAGCCCGCCAACCCGCAGGGGCAATCGTCTATGACTGCTGCTGCTGCTGCTGTGCTCGCGCGAGGTAGCCCGCATGCAGGGCGGCCACTTGCGGCTGGAGGTCTTGCAGCGGGTCGCCGTTGTGGATGACCTCGTGGGCGGCGGCCAGCCGCTCGGCACGGCTCTTCTGCCGCGAGAGCATCTGCCGCGCCAGCGTTTCGTCAATGCGGTCGCGGCGCATCACGCGGGCGATCTGGTCGGCCTCGGGCGCATCCACCACCAGCACACGCTGCACCAGGTTCACCAGTCCGCTTTCCAGCAGGATGGCGGCCGAAAGAATGCAGTACGGCGCCGTCTGCTGCGCCAGCCAGTGCCGCAGCGTGGCGCGAATGTGCGGGTGGGTGATGGCTTCCAGCTGTTTGAGCGCGGCGGCATCGCCAAACACCACGGTGCGCAGGGCGCGGCGGTCGAGCGTGCCATCGGCTTGCAGCAGGTGGTTGCCGAAGTGCGCGGCAATTTCGGCCAGCGCCGGTTCGCCCGGAGCCACCACGGCACGGCCCACGTCATCGGCCTCGATCACCGGCACGCCCAGCGACTCGAAGCACTTCAGCACGTGGCTCTTGCCGCTGGCGATGCCGCCCGTGAGGCCGACCACCAGGCTCACAGCGGCTCAGCCGCTGGGAAGAAGACCACCAGCGTCATGGCGCAGTGAAACCTTGCAGCACGTCCACGCCCATCAGCGCCAGCCAGCCGGCCGCGGCCAGAAACGGCCCGAAGGGCATGGCAGCACCGCGCTGCTGGCGGCGCAGCAGCACCAGCGCGATGCCGGTAACGGCACCGACGATGGACGACAGCAGGATGATCTGCGGCAGTGCCGCCCACCCCAGCCAGGCGCCGAGGGCGGCCAAGAGCTTGAAGTCGCCATAGCCCAGGCCTTCCTTGCCGGTGGCGAGCTTGAAGGCCCAGAACACCAGCCACAGCGCCAGATAGCCGGCGATGGCGCCGATCACGGCGCTCTCCAGCGGCACCAGTCCGCCCAGCAGCGCGAAGGCGAGGCCGGCCCAGAGCAGGGGCAGGGTGATGTCGTCCGGCAGCAGCTGGGTATCGAGGTCGATGAAGGCCAGTGCGATGAGCGCCCAGCTGAGCGCCAGCGCGCCCGCCAGCTCCAGCCCGAAACCGAAGCGCCAGGCGCAGGCCGCGCTCATCAGGCCCGTGAGCAGCTCCACCAGCGGGTAGCGCGGGCTGATGGCCACGCCGCAGCAGGCCGCCTTGCCGCGCATGGCGAGCCAGGAGAGTAGCGGGATGTTCTGCCGGGCCTTGATGGCCACGCCGCAGGCCGGGCAGCGAGATGCCGGCTTGCTGAGGGTGAGCGCGGCGGGCGGTTGCTCTGCTGGCGTGCCCAGAATCTCGCGCGCTTCCAGCTGCCAGCGGCGCTCCATGATCAGCGGCAGTCGGTAGATCACCACATTGAGAAAGCTGCCCACCAGCAGCCCCAGCACTGTGGTACAGGCCAGCAGCAGCGGCTCGGAGGCCGCCAGGGCATCGGCAAGCAGCATGCGCTTAAATGGCCTGGCCGAGCTTGAAGATGGGCAGGTACATGGCCACCACCAGACCGCCAACCAGCACGCCGAGCACGGCCATGATCATCGGCTCCATCAGACTGGCCAGCGAGTCCACCATGGCGTCCACTTCTTCCTCGTAGAAGTCCGCCACCTTGGCGCACATGGCGTCGAGTGAGCCGGACTCCTCACCGATGCCGATCATCTGGATGGCCATGGCGGGGAAGAGATTCGACTGCGCCATGGTGAGCTGCAACTGCGTGCCGGTGGACACCTGGTCTTTCATTTTCATGATGCCCTCGGTGTAGACGATGTTGCCGGCGGCTTTCGCCACCGAATCCATCGCCTCCACCAGCGGCACGCCGGCGGCAAACATGGTGGACAGCGTGCGGGCAAAACGCGCCACGGCCGACTTGTAGAGGATGTCGCCGAACAGCGGCGCGCGCAGCGACATGCGGTCGAGAAAACGCCGGAAGTTGGCCGAGCGGTGGTGCGCTTCCTTGAAGGCGAAGAAGCCGCCGACGGGCAGCAGGATGAGAATCCACCAGTAGGCAGTGACGAACTTGGAGAGCGACACCACCATCTTGGTGAAGGCGGGCAGGTCGGCACCGAAGCCCTGGAAGAGGCTCTCGAACTGCGGAATCACGAAGTACAGCAGGATGCCCGTGACCACGAAGGCCACCACCACCACGGCCGCCGGGTAGGTGAGTGCCTTCTTCACCTTCTTCTTGATCGACTCGGTTTTTTCCTTGTAGGTGGCAATTTTGTCGAGCAGGGACTCCAGCGCACCGGATTTCTCGCCCGCCTCCACCAGATTCACATAGAGGTCGTCGAACTGGCGCGGATGCTGGGCGAGTGCCTCGGCAAACGGCAGACCGGCTTCGATGCTTGCCTTCACCGAGAGAATCATCTCGGTCATCGACTTGTTCTCGTTGCCGCGCGCCACCAGTTCGAGCGACTGCACCAGCGGCACGCCGGCCTTCATCATGGTGGACATCTGGCGGCTGAAGATGGCGATTTCCTGCCCGGTGATGGGCTTCTTGCCGCTGCCGAATTTCAGCTGCTTCTGCACGCGGGTGGGGTTCACACCCTGCTTGCGCAGCTGCATCTTCACGAAGTGATCGCCGGGGCCGGTCATCTGCCCCTTGATCTTGTTGCCCTTGCGGTCGGTGCCTTCCCACTTGAAGTCGTGTTCTTTGACGACCTTTGCCGCGGCTGCCTTTGCCACTGCCGCTTTTGCTGCTGCCGTTTGAGCCATTGGCGCTCTTCCCTAGAGGTGGTGCCCAGCTATCGTAAGGCCTACTCGCTCACGGTGGTGCGGTTGGCTTCCAAGAGATCGATGTGGCCGTCCAGCACCTTCTTCAATGCAGACTCGCGCAGGTCCTTCACGCCCTCGCTCTTGGCCTGGTCGGCAATGTCTTGCGCCGAGCCCCCTTCCATGATGATGCGGCCGATGCGTTCGCTCATCGGCATCACCTGATACACGCCGGTGCGGCCCTTGTAGCCGCGGTCGCATTGGTCGCAGCCCACGGCCTGGTAAATCATGAAACCCGGCGCATCGAGCTGCTCGGCCTTGAAGCCGTTCTTGAGCAGCTCCACGCGGGGAATCTCCACCGGCTTCTTGCAGTTTTTGCACAGGCGGCGGGCGAGGCGCTGGGCAATCACCAGCGACAGCGTGCTGGCAATGTTGTAGCCCGGCACGCCCATGTTCATCAGGCGGGTGATGGTCTGCGGCGCATCGTTGGTGTGCAGCGTGCTCAGCACCAGGTGGCCGGTTTGCGCGGCCTTGATGGCAATTTCCGCCGTTTCGAGGTCGCGAATTTCGCCGACCATGATCACGTCCGGGTCCTGGCGCAAGAAGCTCTTCAGCGCGGCGGCAAAGGTGAGGCCCGTCTTGGGGTTCACGTTCACCTGGTTGATACCCGGCAGGTTGATTTCGGCCGGGTCCTCCGCCGTGGAGATGTTCACATCCTCGGTGTTGAGAATGTTCAAGCCCGTATAAAGCGACACCGTTTTGCCCGAGCCCGTGGGGCCGGTGACCAGAATCATGCCCTGGGGCTGGTCGAGCGCGCGCATGTAGGCGGCCTTCTGCTCGGCTTCATACCCCAGCACATCAATGCCCAGCATGGCCGAGGAGGCATCGAGAATACGCGCCACGATCTTCTCGCCCCACAGCGTCGGGCAGGTGTTCACACGGAAGTCGATGGCCTTGGTCTTCGACAGATTCAGCTTGATGCGCCCGTCCTGCGGCACGCGCCGCTCGGCCAGGTCCATACGGCTCATCACCTTCATGCGCGCGGCAATGCGGCTGCCCTGCGCCACCGGCGGCTGGTTGATGATCTTCAGCTCGCCATCCTTGCGGTAGCGGATGCGGTAGAACTTTTCGTACGGCTCGAAGTGGATATCCGAAGCGCCCTGCTGAATGGCGTCCACCAGAATCTTGTTTACATAGCGCACGATGGGCGCGTCGTCGGCATCCGAGCGCGTCACCTCCGGGCCGGTGTCGTTCTCGCCACCCTCCACGAGTTCGAGATTGTCGAGGTCGGAGTCGCCTACGCCGAAGGAAGTCGTCTCGGCTGAGCTGGCGGCGGTTTCCACCATCTTGGCCAGCTTGTCTTGCTCCACCACCACGGCTTCGGTGGCCAGCCCGGTGGCGAACTTGAATTCATCCAGCGCGCCAATGTTGGCGGGGTCGGCAATGCCGACAAAGAGCTTTTTACCGCGCTTGAACAGCGGCAGGGCCGTGTGCTTGCGAATGAGTTTCTCGCCCACTTCCCTGAAGAGCGTCGAGTCAATATCCATCACCGACAAATCAAGCATCGGCGAGCCGAACTCGGCGCTGGCCACTTCCGCCAGCCGGGCCGAAGTGGCGTGGTTGCCCTCCACCAGCAAGGCCACCAGCGTTTTGCCGGTTTTGTTGCACTTGGCCTGCAAGTCGCGAATCACCTCTTCCGGCGCCACTTTCTCCGCCGCCAGCCGCCGAGCAAGGCCGCCGAGATACACCGACTGGGCGCCAGTGGAGAGTGCGTTGGGCGGAATGGTGGACATGAAGGCTCCGTGAAGCGGCATAGCGGGCCCGCAATGTATCGACTCGGCAGGCGGTGGCATAGAGCCGCCGCCTGCTTCGGCGGTCATCCCCTCACGGGGCAGCTCACTCCGCTGGCAGCGCCACCGTCAGCCCGCAGCCCGCAACAGCACCCTGGCCCTCGGGGATGCCCAGCGCGGCTTTGGCCAGTGCACTCTGCGGCACGAAGATGCCGAGCGACCCCGCCATGCCGCGCGCGTCATCGCAGAGGCCAAAGCCCACCGCGCGCGGGATCATGAAGCGCAGCATGGCGATGCGTTCGGAGTCCTTGACGATGAAGGTCTGCCACCAGCGCATGCCGTCGTCGTTCACCAGATCAAACGCCTGCCGCGCCTGACCGGCCTGTTCCAGCTGTCGCGCCAGAGCCAGGCGAGTGACCTGGTCCTGCGGACGCTTTGAGAGCGTGGTGGCGTAGAGGCCCGCTGCCGTGCGGGGAATCCCTTCGGGAATCTGCGCGGCGATGGAGGGTTCTTGCACCAGCAAATCGGCCAGCAGGGCGTAGGGGTAATGCACGGCGGGCGCAACGGTGATGACGCCAATCACCTCCTGCGCGGCCAGCTTCAGGCGCTGCTGTCGCTCGGCGGGGTCAAGCTGCCGCGCGGCATCGTCGCGCAGGCGTGCAATCAGGTAATCCCGTGCAGGCAACCAGCTGGGCTGGGTGGCCACCATCACATTGGCGAGGGTCAGCACTGGTCCATCCTTCTGACGGATTTCGCGGCAGGCGCGCAGGCCGCAGGCATCGGAACTCAATGCCACGAACAAGCTTTGCGAGCCCAGCACCAGCAGGGTGATGCCCACAAGGCCCGCCATGAAAAGCTGCGGCAGCTTGGAATTCATCAGCTGCCCGGCCAGTGCCGAAGGCCTGCCACGCTGTACCGATTCAAGCCGTGCCAGATAAGCGCCAGCCACCATCGCCAGCGGTAGCACGTAAAAAATGAAGTTCATCACCGCATGCATCAGCAGGCACATCAACGCCACCGCGTAGCCGGCTGCGCGCCAGCGCTCGGCGTCATCCAGCCCCGTGCGGGCGGGCCTGAAGCAGAGATTCAGCAAGCGCCAGGCCGTGATGCCCAGCAGCGCAAGCAAGCAGCCCAGCAGCAGCGGGCCGCCCTCGGCCAGAAACTGGATGTAGTCGTTGTGGGCGAGATCGCCCGTAGTGGAGCGCTCTTCCACGCTGCGCACCGCGGGGTACAGAATTTTGTAGGTGCCCAGCCCGCTACCCGTGAGTGGGTGCTGCTGGTAGATCTGCCAGGTGGATTTCACCATCTCCACCCGCTCGGTGAACGAGCCCTCGTCGCCCAGGTTGGCCATGCGATCAGCCGAATCGCGCCCCGACACCACGGGTGTGCCCAGTGTGTAGATCGGCACAAACAGCACCACGGCCAGCGCCAGAGCCTTGTAGCTGGCCGCGCGGCGCCAGCCGCTCGCCAGCGTGGCCAGAAACAGGCCGCCCATGAAACACAGCTGCCCGCCCAGTGAGTTGCTGAATACCAGCGCGGTCATCAACAGCAGCAGATACGCCATGCCCGGCAGCAGCTCGCGCAGGGCGCTGCCCGCGCGCCAGCGGGCCAAAAGCTGCAAATACAGCGGAAAGAACAGCACATTCCAGAGTGCGGCCGGGGCATTGGCATCTTCAAAGGTGCCAAAGGGCCGGCCCTGTTTGATGAGTGCTTCAAGCACCGTCATCAGCGCCACGCTGCTGCCCACCCAGCGCAGGGCGGCTTCAATACGCGACCACGGCAGACCCGCCAGCAACTGCTGGCGCACCAGAAAATAGGTGAGCGGCAGGCTCGCCACCACCAGCGCCACCGAATAGCTCACGGCCGGCAGATCGCTGAAGGGAATGCTGCACAGCAGCCACAGCAGTAGCAGCAGAGCCGTGCCGTCGGTCGCGGTGATGCTCCGCGCGCTGCCTTGTGGCGCAGACGCTTTCAGCCCCAGCAGCAGCGGCAGTGCGAGCAGCACCGCCACGCTGCCGAGCAGCAGAGGATTCAAGCCGCCGGCATAGAACACGGCGCTGCCCCACAACAACACCCAGACCGCAAGACTCATGTGTGCACTCCAATGAAAACGCCGCCCGAAGGCGGCGTTTTGCGCTGCTGAAAACTGCGATTAGCGGCAGTTAGCGGGCAGATACTTCTTGGGGATCGTCGTGGCAGCGGTGTTGCAAGCCCAGTCGATCGTGCCGTTGCTTGAGTTGGCAGTCGGGGTGAGCACGTAGTTGCCAGCGGCGGCGGCGGGAATGGCGCCGGTGCCGGTGCTTGCGGCAACCGTGATCACACCAGTGTTGGCTGCAACGGTGAGCGAGCTGATGTACTTGGTCGGGTTGTTCGAGCAGCCAGAAGCCGACTGGTCAACGGGGAAGGCATTCTGGGACTGGTAGAACTCGGCGACCGAGGTTTTGCAGGAGCTTGCAGCAGTCACCAGCTCAGTAACCTTCGAGCGAGTGATGTAGTCCTGATAAGCCGGGATGGCGATGGCGGCGAGGATGCCGATGATCGCGACGACGATCATCAGTTCGATGAGGGTGAAGCCCTTCTGCACGTTCTTCATGGGTAACTCCGTAAAGGATTGTTGGGGGTGAGACGCAAAGTTTTAGGAGCACCGACCGTGCCGTGGGCCAGCCTGCGCATGCGTGTTCAATGAAAACAGTGCCTTACTGCTCGGAGTGCTGATTGGCGCCCGGCGGGCAGTCGGCAGAGTGGGGCACATGCTGACAAAAGTGGTCACAAGCGGCGGTTGAACGGGGTGACTGGTCGTTCGAGAGGTGATCGGGCGCGGTTCAGTGCCACGAACTTCGAAGACGCCGTGATATACCTGTATAGCGCCCCACCCCCTGCCGGAGACTACCTAATGCTTGCCATCCGTTTGCCTCCCCAAGTTGAGGCAAGGCTTGCGGCCTTGGCCGCTCGAACGGGGCGCACCAAAACGTTCTACGCCCGAGAAGCCATCCTGGAGCACATTGAAGACCTTGAGGATGTGTACCTGGCCGAAAAGGAGCTGGCGCTGGTGAAATCGGGCCGTTCGAAAACCACGCCTCTTGCAGACCTGATGAAGCGCTATGGCGTGGAAGGTTGATTTTTCGGCGGGCGCTGAAAAATCGCTGAAGCGACTGGAGACGCAAGAAGCCAAGCGCATCTTGTCGTTTCTGCACCAACGTGTCGCACTTGCTGAAAACCCAAGATTGATCGGCCAGGCGCTGAAAGGCTCTGAGCTG
The DNA here is from genome assembly GCA_947085665.1 of uncultured Sinobacteraceae bacterium. GTDB lineage: Bacteria > Pseudomonadota > Gammaproteobacteria > Nevskiales > Nevskiaceae > Stagnimonas. The sequence goes on from CAMTXV010000075.1 coordinate 11,491, forward strand.
GGCCAATTCTGGAAGTACCGCGTGGGCGACTATCGGGTGATCGCCGACCTGCAGGACGAAAAAGTGACCGTTCTGGTGGTGCGTATTGGCAACCGGCGCGAGGTTTATCGCTAGCGATGCCGCCAGTTTGGCGGTGAGTGCTCTGCTTTGATCTGCTGAAGGTGTGCAGCGATTAAACTCGCGCCTCTTCAAACACCGCCCCGCCGCAATGAACGAGCAGTACAGCCCCGCCGAAGTCGAGCGCAGCGCCCAGGCCTTTTGGCAGCAGCACGACAGCTACCGCGCCCGCGAAGATGGCCGCGACAAGTTCTATTGCCTCTCGATGTTCCCCTACCCCTCGGGGCGGCTGCATATGGGGCATGTGCGCAACTACACCATCAGCGATGTGATTGCCCGCTACCAGCGCATGCGCGGCAAGAACGTGCTGCACCCCATGGGCTTCGATGCCTTTGGCCTGCCGGCAGAGAACGCAGCCATCAAAAGTGGTGTAGCGCCAGCAGAGTGGACCTACTCGAACATGAGCTACATGAAGCGCCAGCTCGATGCGCTGGGCTTCGGTTTCGATTGGTCGCGCGAGCTGGCCACCTGCCGGCCCGAGTACTACCGCTGGGAGCAGTGGTTGTTTGTGCAGCTGCTCAAGAAGGGCTTGGTCTACCGCAAGAACTCGGTGGTGAACTGGGACCCCGTAGACCACACCGTGCTCGCCAACGAGCAGGTGATTGATGGCCGCGGCTGGCGCTCGGGCGCTTTGGTGGAGCAGCGCGAGATTCCGCAGTGGTTCTTGAAGATCACCGACTACGCCGACCAGCTACACGACGACCTCGCCACCCTCACCGAATGGCCCGAGGCGGTGCGCACCATGCAGGCCAACTGGATTGGCCGCAGCGAAGGCGTGGAGATCGACTTCGCCCTGGCTGATGGCTCAGGCGAGAAGCTCACCCCTGCCGCCCTGCCCGGCGGCAAATTGACGGTTTACACGACGAGGCCGGATACGGTCTTCGGCGTCAGCTTCATCAGCGTCGCTGCCCAGCACCCGCTGGCGCTGGCGGCTGCACAGCGTGATACCCAGGTGGCGGCGTTCGTGGAGGAAGCCAAGCAGAGCGGTGTGGCCGAAGCGGCATTGGCCACGCAGGAGAAAAAGGGCGTCGCCCTGGGCATTGACGTGATTCACCCGCTCACCGGCGAGCGGGTGCCGGTGTGGGCCGCCAACTTTGTGCTGATGGGCTACGGCACCGGCGCGGTGATGGCCGTGCCGGCGCATGACCAGCGCGATTGGGAGTTTGCCAGCGCCTACGGGCTGCCGAAGAAGATTGTGGTTTCGGCGACCCCCTCCCTAACCCCTCCCCGCAAGGGGGAGGGACTTCAAGATGCAGGCGCCGCAGGGCTTCAAGACGCAGGCGCCGCCAGTTCCCCTCCCCCTTGCGGGGAGGGGTCAGGGGAGGGGGCAGCTCCGTCTGACATCTCACAAGCCGCCTTCACCGAGCACGGCACGCTCATCAATTCTGGCGTCTTCAACGACCTCGCCTTCGAGGCCGCTTTCAACGCCATCGCCGATGCGCTGGAACAGAAGAGCGCCGGCCGCCGCCGCAAGAACTTCCGCCTGCGCGACTGGGGCGTGTCGCGCCAGCGCTACTGGGGTTGCCCGATTCCGGTGGTGTACTGCAAAAGCTGCGGCGCGGTGCCGGTGCCTGAAGACCAGCTGCCCGTGGTGCTGCCCGAGCACCTGAAGCCCGATGGCGCCGCCAGCCCGCTCACGAAGGAGGCCAGCTTCTACGAGTGCGCCTGCCCCAGCTGCGGCGAGCCCGCACGGCGCGAAACCGACACTTTCGACACCTTCTTCGAGTCCAGCTGGTACTACGCCCGCTTTGCCTGCCCCGACCTCGACACCGCCATGCTCGACGAGCGCGCGCGCTACTGGTCGCCGGTGGATCAATACGTGGGCGGCATCGAGCATGCGGTGCTGCATTTGTTGTATGCGCGCTTCTTCCACAAGCTGATGCGCGACGTGGGCCTGCCGGTGGCGGGCGACGAGCCCTTCAAGCGCCTGCTCTGCCAGGGCATGGTGGTGGCGGGCACGTACTTCCGCGACGGCCAGAATGGCAAGAAGGACTGGATCAACCCCGCCGATGTGGAGCTCACCGCCGAGGGCGCCGTGCTGCGTGCCGATGGCCAGCCGGTGCAGGTGGGCGGCCGCGAGAAAATGAGCAAGTCCAAGAACAACGGCGTGGACCCGGAGATCATCATCCGTAGCCACGGCGCCGATGCCGTGCGCCTGTTCATGATGTTCACCGCACCCCCGGATCAGTCGCTGGAATGGAACGAGGCCGGTATTGATGGCGCCGCGCGCTTCCTGAAGCGCCTGTGGCGCATGGTGAGCGAGCACACCGCGCAAGGTGCAGCGCCCGCCTTGCAGGTGCAGAGCCTGAGTGCGACGCAGAAAGACCTGCGCCGCAAAACCCACCAGACCATCGCCAAGTTCGGTGACGACGTGGGCCGCCGTCTGCAATTCAACACCGCCATCGCCGCCGCCATGGAGCTGGTGAACGCGCTGCAGAAGTTTGATGGCAGCACCGAGCAAGATCGCGCGCTGCGCCAGGAAGCGCTCAGCGCGCTGGTGGCTTGCCTGGCGCCCATCACCCCGCACATTGCACACAGCCTGTGGACGGCACTCGGCCACGCCGGCGCGGTGATTGACGCCACCTGGCCCGAGGCCGACGCCGCCGCACTGGCCAGCGATGCCGTGAAGTTTGTGGTGCAAGTGAACGGCAAGCTGCGCAGCAGCATTGAAATGCCGGTGGGCAGCAGCAACGAGGCGGTGCTGGCGGCCGCCAAGGCCGACGAGAATGTCGCCAAGTTTCTGGTGGGCCTCGCGATCAAGAAAGAGATCGTGGTGCCCGGCAAGCTCGTCAACTTCGTGGTGTGACCATGCGCCTTCCGCTCAGTCTGCTGTTGCTGTTCACCCTCAGTGCCTGCGGCTTCAAGCTGGTGGGCGCTGGCAGCTGGCCTGCCGAGCTGAGTCGCGTGCATGTGGACATGAGCCTGGGCTACCGCGTGGCCGAGCCGCCCATTCAAACCGCGCTGCGCGCCAAGCTGCTGCGGCGCGGCGCCACCATCGTGGCCAAGCCCGGCGAGGGCGATACGCTCATTCGCCTGTCTGATCTCACCGAGCGACGCGAAACGCTGTCGATTGGTTCTGATGGCAAGGCGCTGGAGTACCGCCTGGTGAGCAGCGTGCGCTACACGGTGCTGCGCGATGCGGTGCCGCTTCTGGCATCCAGCACCTTGTCGGTGTCGCGCGACTACAGCTTCACGCTCGACCAGATTCTGCAAAAGGAACTGGAAGAAGAGCAGCTGCGCGAATACATGCAAAACGAACTGGCCGAGCTGCTGCTGCTGCGCATCACCACGGGCCTCAAGCAGCAGCCCGGCACTGCCGCTCCGGCGGCGCAGCTGGTGGCGCCAGTGGCTTCGTCTACGCAGGAGTGACCAGCGCCTGCGCGAGCAGGCTCACCGGGTGCAGCACTTCCACACCGCGGCCCTCGCGGCGCAGGCCAGCCAGCAGGTGCAGGCTGCAACCGATATTGGCTGACACCACCACATCCACCCCCTGTGCTGCCGCCAGCTTTGGCGCCAGCAGTTGCGCGGCCTGCGTGGGCTGGCTGATGAAAGCCGTGCCGGCGGCGCCGCAGCAGCCGCTGGCAGGTGCGAGATCCACCAGCGTGATGCCGGGGATGCGTTGCAGCAGCTGCCACACCGCCTGCGTGGCGCCAAAAACATGCGCCTGCGTGCAGGCGGTGTGAATGCCGACGCGCCGCGTGGTGGGGGCGAATGTGAGCGGTTGTGCATCCAGCGCCTGCGCCAGTGCGGCGCAGAGGTCGGCGGTTTTGCCGGCCAGCGCCTTACCGCCGAGATCGCGCAGCCCCGCACCGCAGCCGGTGGCCAGCGACAGCACCTGGTCACAGCCCGCAAACGCGCGCGCGTTGCGCTCGGCCCGCGCGGCGGCTGCGGCGGGTAGTCCGCCATGCTGCTGCAAGGCACCGCAGCAGCCCTGATCGGCAGGAATCACGACCACCCGCCCCGCTGCGCGTAGCAGCGTGGCCGCGTCTTGCAGCACGGCGCGTTCGGTGATGTCGCTCACGCAGCCCGTGAACAGACCAATGGCTTTCTGGCCCGCTGCCGGCGCGGGGGAATCACTGCGCACCGCGCGCCAGCGCCGCACCACGGGCCGCGCCTGCCACCAGCCGGGCCCGCGCATCGGGGCGTGCGGCTGATCGCGCCGGGCGCTCAGCAACCACAGGGCGCTGCGGGCGAGGGCGCGCAGCACCGGGGAGTCCAGCACCACGGCCAGCAGGCGGGTGAGCCGCGTGCGCTGCGGCGTGGCCAGCACGGCGCGGGCGCTGTCGAGCACACGTCCATACGGCACCTTGGCGGGGCACACCGCCTCGCAGGCGCGGCAGGAGAGGCAGCCATCCAGATGCGCATTGAGCGCGGAACTGGGTTGCAGCGCGCCGTTGAGCAGCCCCTGCGTGAGCGCAATGCGCCCGCGCGGGCCATCGGCCTCGTGCTGCGTGAGCCGGTAGGTGGGGCAGTGCGGCAGGCACAGCCCGCACTTCACACAGAGATCGGCGTCGGCGAGTGCGGCAGCATGGGGGGATGACATAGCGCCTAGAGTACTGCCAGCCGGGGTGCGTCAAGCTGCCAGGTGCGGTGCGAGTGTGGTCGAATAGCGCCCCTTGAATGTCAGCCGGCGTGGCTGGCAATGGAGCCCATTTTGAACCGTACCCTCATCGCCACCGCCCTGCTCACCGCCGTCACCGCCACCCAGGCCGCCGATAACGGCTGGTCTGGCGAGGCCTCGCTGGGTTTCTTGAACACCACGGGCAACACCACCACCCGCTCGCTCAACAGCAAGGCCGCCATCGGCTATGTGGCCGGCACCTGGACCCACGCCGCCCGCTTTGCAGCACTCGCCGCGCAGCAAGACAAGGTGACCACCGACGAGCGCTACAGCGCCGGCTATCGCGCCACCTACGAGCGCAGCGAAGCCGATTACCTGTTTGGCTCGGTGGACTACGACAACGACCGCTTCTCGGGTGTTATCCAGCGCACCACCGAGGGTGTGGGTTACGGCCGCCACCTGCTGCGCGGGCCCACGCATATTCTCGATGCCGAACTCGGTGTCGGTGCCACGCAGCAGCAGCTTTCCACCGGCGAACGCAGCAATGCGGTGGTGGGCCTGTTCAATGCCAAGTACCAGTGGATCATCAGCGAAACCAGCACCTTCACCCAGACTCTGAAGGTGGAAGAGTCGAAGGACAACACCTTCATCAATCCCATCAGCGAACTGAAGCTGGTCATTGCCGGCAATCTGTTCACCACGCTGGGTTTCGAGACGCGCACCAACACCACGGTGCCCGCCGGCACGCGCAAGACCGACACGCTCACCTCGGTGAACCTGGGCTACAGCTTTGGCAAGAAGCCGGGCTGATGAGCGAGCCGACCCACCCGCCCGCTGAGACGCCGCTGCATTTTCAGCGTCATGTGTTTTTCTGCTGCAACCAGCGCAGCGATGGCCGCGCCAGCTGCGAAGACCAGGGCGCGAATGCCCTGCGCGACTACTGCAAGGGGCGGGTGAAGAAGCTTGGCCTGTCTGGCACCGGCAAGGTGCGCGTGAACCAGGCCGGCTGTCTTGACCGCTGCGAGCTGGGGCCGGTCGCGGTGGTGTATCCCGAAGGCGTCTGGTATCGCTACCAGACGCGGGCTGATGTGGATGCGATTGTTGACGAGCACCTGCTGGGTGGCGTGCCGGTGCAGCGGCTCAAGATCTAGCTGGCCTCGTCGCTGCGCGGCTCTTCGGTGAGCGGCAGGGCCGCTTCCGGGGCGATGGCTTCCGGCGGGTTTTCCGATGCCGGGGTGTCCAGCAGCAGCGCATCGGCATCGGCGGCCGGCAGCGGCTCGTTGCTGCGGCCGGCGGGCAGGGCCTGCTCCATGCTGTCCAGCAGTTCATCGGTGGTGAGCTGTTTGCCGGGCAGGGCGAGGGTCGGTTCGACATCGGCGGGCAGCAGCTCGTCTGCCGGGGTGCGTTCGGCCATGCGCAACTGTGGGTCGAGCCGCAGCGGCGGCGGCGGCAGGGTGCGCACGCCGGAGCTGAGCATGGTGATGATGTCGACGTAGGCGCGCACATTGCTCACGAAATCCACCGCCTCGCGGCCGCGCGCAAAGCCGTACTTCGCCTTGGCGGCCCAGCGCGGGCGCGAGAGCAGGGGCAGGGTGTCGCGCACATCCACCCAGTGCAGGTTGTCGCCACCGCGCTCGGCGGTGAGCTGGCGGGCGTCCAGCAAGGCGCCGAGGCCCTGGTTGTAGGCGGCCAGGGCCATCCAGGTGCGATCAGGCTCCGGCACTTCGGGGGGGATTTTCTTCAGCAGGTCCACCAGCACCTTCGCCCCGCCCTCGATGCTCTGCGCCGGGTCTTCGCGATTGCTCACCTTGTAGCGCTGCGCGGTGTCGTTGGTGAGCATCATCATGCCGCGCACGCCGGTGTAGCTCTGCGCAGCCGGGTTCCAGTGCGACTCCTGGTAGCCAATGGCGGCAAGCAGGCGCCAGTCCAGCCCGTGCCGTTCGGCGGCGTCGGTAAACATGGCGCGGTAGCGGGGCAGGCGCGAGCGCATGTGGTTGGCCACCTGCACGGCGCTGACGTAGTCCAGCTCTTCCACATGGCCGTAGTAGCGGTCGTGCAGGCGTGCCAGCTCGCGGCCGCTGATGCGCGCCAGATACGCCTCAGCGGCGTTGTAGAGGCTTTTGTCTTCCTCGTTCTTGAAGGCCAGCACCACGTCTTCGGGCTCGCCCACGTCGAAGGCGGTGCGAATCTGCGGGTAATAGCGCTCGTTGATGGCGACCAGTGAGGAGCTGGCGATGGTGTAGTCCAGCTCGCCGCTGGCCACTTGGTACAGAAGATCTTCCGCGTCGAAGGCATTGGTGGTTTCGGCCCGCAGCTTGGGTGCTGTCTTGCTGAGCATGGCCATGCGGGAGAGATGCCCCGCACCCTCGCTGACCAGCAGGCGACCATCCAGCTCCTCCGGCGATTTGGGGCGGGCATTGCCCATGCGGAACACGAGACGGGGTGCTGCGC
>CAMTXV010000076.1:0-8357 GCA_947085665.1 uncultured Sinobacteraceae bacterium
CTCGTCCGCATTGGCACGCACGATGTCATGCCACATCTGTGGGGACGAACTGGCAATGCGGGTGAAGTCGCGAAAGCCACCGCCAGCGTTGGAAAAAATCTCCTCGCTCTCGGCACGGTCTGCGAGCAGCTCGACAAAGCTGAAGGCCAGCACATGCGGCAGGTGCGAGGTGGCGGCGAAGATGGCATCGTGACGACCCGCCTCCATCTCCACCACGCGCGCACCGGTGGCCTGCCAGAGCGCGCGCACAGTTTCGAGCGCGGCAGCATCCTGCAAGTCGTGCGGCGTCAGCACCACTCGCTTGCCTCTGAACAGTTCGGCAAAACCCGCCGCCACGCCGCTCTTTTCGGTGCCGGCAATCGGGTGCGCCGCCACAAACCAGCTTGGCAAGCCGCCACAAACGCGCTGCACATCCGCCAGCACAGACTGTTTAGTGCTGCCCACGTCCGTCACGATGGCACCCGGCTTGAGCGCCGGCAGCAGCGCCGCCAGTGCTTCGCCCGTACGCAGCACTGGCACAGCCAGCACCACGACATCGGCTTCGCGCACGGCCTCGGCCGCCGTCGTGGCGGCATGGTCGATCACTCCCAGGGCCAGCGCTGCTGCGCCTTGAGCAACATCCGGGTCGAAACCATGAATGGCACTCACCACGTCGGCCGCCCGCAGCGCCCGGGCAAACGAGCCGCCGATCAAGCCCAGGCCGATGATCGCAAGCCGGGGTTTCACCCGATCACGGCCTTCAGAGCGTCGAAGAAGCGGGTGTTCTCCGCCACGGTGCCCACGCTCACGCGCAGAAAGGTTGGCATGGCGTAGCTCGCCATGGGCCGCACGATCACGCCTTTTTCGAGCAGGCCCTGATGAATGGGCTTGGCATCGCGGCCGAAGTCGATGGTCACGAAATTGGCCTGTGAGGGCAGCACAGCGAAACCCATGGCAGTTAACTCGGTGACGAAGCGCGCGCGCTCGACCGTATTGAGTGCGACGGCATCGGCAACATGCTGCTGGTCATCGAGTGCCACTTCAGCCGCGAGCAGTGCCAGGCTGTTGTTGTTGAAGGGCTGGCGCACGCGATTGAGGAGATCAGCAACCGTCGGATGGCTGAGCGCATAGCCCACACGCAGGCCAGCCAAGCCATAGACCTTGCTGAAAGTGCGGCTGACCAACAGGTTCGGGTAGGTCTTGAGCCAGCGCGCGGTATCGGGGCGCTGGGCTTCGTCCTGATACTCGAAGTACGCCTCGTCGAGTGCCACGATCACATGCGACGGCACGGTCTTGAGGAAGGCCTCGATGGCGTCCGGTGGCAACCAGGTGCCAGTGGGATTGTTCGGATTGGCGATGAAGATCAGCGATACATCGGTGCGGGCCTTGAGCGCCGCGGTAAAGCCCGCCATGTCGTGGCCATAGGGCATCACGGGGTCGATCGCAGGCTTGGCGGGCACCACCACCGCCTCGGCGTTTTGCGCCTGCGTCGCGATGGGATACACCGCGAAGGCATAGGCCGAGAACATCACTGCACGACCCGGCCCGGCATAGATGCGGGCCAGGAACTCCAGAATGTCGTTGCTGCCGTTGCCGAGCGTGATGCAGCTGGGGTCGATGTCGTGCATCGCCGCGATTTTCTTCTTCAGGCGAAAACCCGAGCCATCCGGGTAGAGCGCGAGGTTGTCGCCGGCCACCGACGCCGCAATCGCCGCCTTCACCTGGGGGCTGGGGCCGAGCGGATTTTCATTGCTGGCGAGCTTCACCACATCCTTGATGCCGAGGCGGCGTTGTAGCTCGTCAATCGGCATGCCGGGCGTGTAGGCCTCCAGGGAGAGGATGCCGGCAAGGGCGTTCTGGGTCAGTGCGGTCGTCATGTCACATCACAGCTTTGGGATAAGAGCCCAGTATTTTGAAGAAAGCCGCGTTCGCGCGTACGGCTTCGAGCGCCGCAAGCACCTGTGGCTCGCTGGCATGGCCGGCAAAATCGACGAAGAAGAAGTAGTCCTGCACCGGCGTGCCCTTCATGGGCCGTGATTCGATGCGGGTGAGGTCGAGCTTGGCATCGGCAAACGGCTGCAGAAGCGAGAACAGCGCGCCCGGCTGGTTGCGATGCGCCGACAGCACCACGGCGGTCACATCCTGCCCGGAGATGGCCGGATTCTGCTTGCCGATGACAAGAAAGCGCGTGGTGTTGCTGGGGTCATCTTCAATGTTGCTCGCGAGGATGTTGAGGCCGTTCAACTGACCCGCCTGCGCGCTGGCGATGGCCGCCACACCGCCCCCAAGCTCTGCTGCCATCTTCGCACCCTGCCCGTTGCTGCTGACCGTTTCACGCTGGGCTTGCGGACAACGCGCATCGAGCCAGGTGCGGCACTGCGCGAAGGACTGCGGGTGCGCGTAGATGGTCTTGACCTTGGCGAGATCAGTCTCGGCTGACAGCAGATGGTGATGTACCGGCAGCGCCACTTCGCCGCAGATGCGCAGACTGGTGTTGACCAGCGCATCGAGCGTGTTGGTGACCACACCACCGATGGAATTCTCCACCGGCACCACGCCGTAGTCGGCACCACCCGATTCCACGTCGCGGAAAATCTCGTCGATGCCAGCCAGCGGCCGCGCCTTCACCGCATCGCCGAAGTGCTTGAGCACCGCCGCCTGCGTGTAGGTGCCTTCCGGCCCCAGATAGGCGATCGTCAGCGGCGATTCGAGCGAGAGGCAGGCCGACATGATCTCGCGCATCAGGCGCGCGATGGCGTCGTCGGTGAGCGGGCCACCATCTGGTAGCTGATTGCGGCTGATCGCCTTGCGCAGCACCTCGGCCTCGCGTGCGGGGCGGTAGTGATCGCCAGTGTCGCCCTGCTTGAGCTTGATGTGCGCCACCTCCTGCGCAATGCGCGCGCGCTGGCTGATGAGGCGCTGGATGTGCTCATCCAGCGCATCAATCTCGACTCGCGCCTCTGGCAGCGTGCGGCTCATTTGGCCTCAATCACTCGCACATTGAGCACGCCGTTGATCGCCGCAATCTCGGCGACCGCAGCAGCTGGCGCGACAGAATCCACATCGACCAGGGTGTAGGCGATATCACCGCGTGACTTGTTGAGCAGGTCGGCGATGTTGAGGTTGTGCTTGGCGAGCGCGGTGGTGATCTGGCCGACCATGTTCGGCACGTTGGCATTGACGATGGTGATGCGGGTCTTGCCCGGCAGCATGGGCATGACGGCTTCGGGGAAGTTCACCGAATTGCGGATGTTGCCGCTCTCCAGGAAATCGCGCAGCTGGTCGGCCACCATCACGGCGCAGTTGTCTTCCGCCTCGCCCGTCGACGCCCCGAGATGCGGCGTGGCCAGCACTTTGGGATTGCCCTTGAGCGCATTGCTGGGGAAGTCGCACACATAGCCGTGCAAGGTGCCGGCGGCGAGGGCCTCGACCACGGCCTTCTCGTCGACGATTTCGGCGCGTGCAAAGTTGAGGATCACGCCCTGCTTCTTCATCAGCTTCAGGCGGTCGGCATTGATGAGTCCGCGCGTGGCATCGAGCAGCGGCACGTGGACGCTGATGAACTGAGACTTGCTGACGAGGTCATCCACGCTCAGCGCCTGCTTGACGCGGCTGTCGAGCTTCCAGGCGTTGTTGACGGTCATCGCGGGGTCGAAGCCGAACACTTCCATGCCCAGCTCGACGGCGGCATTCGCCACCTTCACGCCGATGGCACCGAGGCCGATCACGCCGAGCGAGCGGCTGGGCAGCTCGAAGCCGACGAACTTCTTCTTGCCGTCTTCCACCGCCACGTGCATGGCCTTGTCGTCGCCGTCGAGCTTCTTCACGAAGTCGAGTGCGGGGGCGATGTTGCGGGCGGCGAGCAGCATGCCGGCGAGCACCAGCTCCTTCACCGCATTGGCGTTCGCACCCGGCGCATTGAACACCGGCACGCCGCGTGCGCTCATCGCTGCCACCGGAATATTGTTGGTGCCGGCACTGGCGCGGCCAATGGCCTTGATGCTGGCTGCAATCTCGATCTTGTGCATGTCGGCTGAGCGCACCATCACCGCGTCGGGGTTGGCGATCTCGGTCGCCACCTCATAGGTCGCGCGCGGCAGACGCTCCAGGCCGAGCGAGGAGATGTTGTTGAGGGTTTGGATTTTGAAGGTCATTTTGTCTGGTCTCGGTGATCTGTGTCGTATCTGGTGAGGGCGGGCGCTGCGCGCCCTGTGAGGTCGCTCGCCGCGTTGCGGCTTGCTGTGAGGGCGCGCCTTCGGCGCTGTGAGGGAAAGCAGAAGGAAGCGCGCTTTCGCCTTCCCTCACAGCCGCGAAGCGGCGACCTCACAGGCAGACCAGCGAAGCGCCGTCTGCCGCCCTCACAGCGAGCGCAAGCGAGCGCCCTTACCCGCGCGTGCGGGCGAACTCTTTCATGTAGTCGATGAGTGCGGCAACGCCAGCCTCGGGCATGGCGTTGTAGATGGAGGCGCGCATGCCGCCAACGGCTCGGTGGCCTTTCAAGCCGTTCAATCCGGCAGCCTTCGCGCCTTTCAGAAACTCGGCATCGTTGACGTCAGGGTTGGGCAGCGTGAAGGGCACGTTCATGATCGAACGATCCTTCTTGGCGACGGGATTTTTGTAGAAATCCTGCGAGTCGATGTAGTTATACAGCGCCTTCGCCTTGCGCTCGTTGCGTTCGCCAATGGCGGCCAGGCCGCCTTCGCTCTTCATCCACTGGAACACCAGGCCGCAGACATACCAGCTGAAAGTCGAAGGCGTGTTGAGCATGGATTCGTTGTCGGCGACCTGCTTGTAGTCGTGAATGCCGAAGGTGTGTGGGGCAACGCTGCCCATCAGGTCTTCACGGACGATGACGATGGTGAGGCCCGCCGGGCCGATGTTCTTCTGCGCACCGGCGTAGATCAGGCCGAACTTGGAGATGTCGAGCGGACGGCAGGCGATGTCGCTGGAGGCATCAGCCACCAGCGGCACGCCGTGGGTGTCGGGAATATCGCGGAACTGCACACCGTGAATGGTTTCGTTGGTGGTGATGTGCACGTACGCCGCATCGGCGTTGAGCTTCCACGTCGCCACGTCCGGGATATGGGTGAACTTCTCGGCCTCGGCAGTGGCGGCGACATTGCCCTTGCCGTACTTGCCGATTTCCTTGATCGCCTTCTTGCCCCAGTCGCCGGTGAGCACAAAGTCAGCGGCAGTTTTGCCGCGCAAGAGGTTCTGCGGAACGATGCCGAACTGTGCGGTCGCACCACCCTGCATGAACAGCACCTTGTAGTTGGCGGGCACGCCCAACACTTCGCGCAGGTCTGCTTCGCACTGCTGGGCGATGTCCATGAACGGCTTGTCGCGATGGCTCATTTCCATCACGCCCATGCCGGTGCCTTTGTAATCGAGCAGGTCGGCCTGCACTTTTTCGAGCACGGCGAGCGGCAGCGTGGCGGGGCCGGCGCTGAAATTGAAGATTCTGGACATCGAGTTCTCCGGGGTGAAAGTTTGAATGGGTTTAAGCCCAGCGCTCTGCATCGAGGCCGGGAATGAAAGCAAATCGTTGTGGCGTGTCTGTGATGAGCGTCAGCTGGTGGCTCAGCGCGGTCGCCACCAGTTGCAGCTCGAAGCTCTTCAGCGCTTCAGCACCCTGCGGCAGATAGGGCACAAGGTTCACCGCCTGCGCCGCCTCGGCCTCGGTGAAATCGAGCACTTTCACGCTGGCGAAGAACTCCTTGAGCAGGCGCGTGAAGCGCGCATTGGTCTTGGGCGCCAACCGCAAAGCCATCTCGGCCTCCATGCGGCTCACCGCACTTACGGCCACCTCGGCGGGCTTGAGCTGTGCGAGGCGAAGCACCACGGGCAGACGGCCCTTGATGGCGGCGATGACGGTGGCGGTATCTAGGAGCACTTTCATGGCGGTGGGCTTACCAGCGCGCGCCATCGTGGGCGAGCGCGTCCTGCCACTGGCCGGCATCCAGCGTTTCCTGCGCCAGTTCCGGCGCGGGATTACGGAAGTGCTCCGCGAGCAGCGTGGGCCAGGTCGGCTCCTCGTTGCGCGCCAGCCACTCGCGCACCGCCTCGCCGATGATGCGATTGCGGGTAACGCCCGTGCGCTCCACGGCCGCTGCCAAGCGGGCGACGGTGTCGGTGTCGAAATGGACGCTGAAATTCATTGGGCGGCAATCATAACAGGTGATGTTATGTTTTCAAGCCACCCCAATCATGCAAGTCAGATCACAGGGCTGCACCTCGGCCCTTAGTTACTGCCGGCGTCGTCCTCGGGCCCGATGGTGAGCGAGATCACCGTCTGGTTGCCCTCGTCAATCACATCCACCCGATCGGCACTGCCGTCATCCAGGTCAATGCGATACAGCACAGACCCAGAGCCACTGCCAGAAAGCGCCGCATAGGCGGTGTCGCCCTCGGGCTCAACGTCGAAGCCCGAGTTGAGCGTGAAGCTCACCGGCAGCTGGCCGAGCGTGAACAGGCGGCCGGTATCGGGCGAATCCGGCGAACCATTGCGGCTGCCGATACGCACCAGGCTGCGGGTGGTCACATCGAGCCCGAACAGGGTGGTGGCGGACTCGCCGCTCTCGTTGCGGTCGTAGGCGATGGCGGCGAGCTGGGGCGTGCGGTTGTCGTTGACGTCGTCATTGTCGTAGGCGACCGGCACATCGGTGTTGAGGAGGCTGCCCGTGTTGGGATCGACGCGCAGGTTCTGCTCACTGCCGATGACTCGCAGGCGGTCGGCGCGCGGGTTGAAGTCGATCACCGGGTTGGCGAGGTCCTCCGCAAAAGCCACCTGGCTCACCAGCGTCACCGCGCCGGTTTCCGGCACCACGGTGCAAAGCCGCAGCTCGCTGGTGATGCAGTAGAAGGTGCCGGTGGCCGGGCGGTAGTCGAGCTGCACCAGACTTTCATCAGCGGGCAGTCCGCTCACCCGCGCCTCGCTGAGCACGTCGGTGGGGTCAATGGTGTCGAAACTGAGGATGCGGCCGGTGCTGGTAAGTGCGTAGGCGGTACGCTCCTGCTCGCAGGCGGCGGTGAGCAGGGCGAGCCCCACGAGCAGGGCGCGCGCGCCAATCCGGGTATTGGTTTTGCTCATGATGGTCTTCCTGCGCTGGACGATAAAGGGCTGGCGCGGGGCGCCGTGCAGCAAGTCTAGCCCCGCAGCTCTTCAATGAGCTTGTACTTGCGCAACAGGCCCCGAAACTGGTGGTAGTTCAGCCCCAGCAGCTCGGCGGCGCGCACCTGTTTGTGCTGGGCTCGTTCGAGCACCGCACGCAGCAGGGCGATTTCGTATTCGGCCATATGCGCCTTGTGGTCGAGCGGGAATCGCCAGCTCACTTCGGCAGGCACGGCATCTACTGGAGGCAGCGCAGCAGAAGCCACCGGCCCCACCGCACTGGCCTGCGCACCTCGCACCCGAAACGGCGAGTCGAAGGGATCGAGCGTGACGCCCTCCACCACCCTGCGCGCATTGTCGAGTCGATAGACCGCGCGCTCCACCACATTGCGCAGCTCGCGCACGTTGCCGGGCCAGCCGTGGCCCAGCAGCTGCCGCTCCGCAGCAGGCGAAAAGCCCGCGAAGTACTCGCGGCCCAACTCCTGCGCCATGCGCTCGCCGAAGCGCTGCGCCAGCAGCAGGATGTCTTCGCGCCGCTCGCGCAGGGGCGGCACGGTAATCACTTCGAAGCTCAGGCGATCCAGCAGGTCCTCGCGGAAGCGTCCGCTCGCCGCCAGTGCGGGCAAATCCGCGTTGGCGGCGGCGACCACGCGCACATTCACCTTCTGCGTTTCGGAAGAACCCATGCGCTCGAACTCGCCGTACTCGAGCACGCGCAGCAGCTTCTCTTGCAGGCGCAGGCTCATGCTCGATAGCTCGTCCAAGAACAGCGTGCCGCCATGCGCCAGCTCGAAGCGCCCCACCCGCGCCTTCACCGCGCCGGTGTAGGCACCAGCGACATGACCAAACAGCTCGGATTCGAGCAACTCGTCGTTCACCGCCGCGCAGTTGAACTTCACGAAGCGCTTGCCCCAGCGCTCGCTGAGGTAATGCAGACGCGCGGCAATCAGCTCCTTGCCGCTGCCGCGCTCGCCCACCACCAGCACCGGCTTGTTGAGGCGCGCGGCGCGCGAAACCTGCTCCAACACCGCCAGAAAGCACTCGGCCTCACCCACCAGCGGCGGCAGGCTGGCAAGCAGGGAGGCGGCTTCTAGGTCTTCTTCCATTTAATGGTATTTTTTACCACTACATGAATAGTATCGCCATCTAGAAGGTGTTTTGAGCTGAATACAGGCATCGCTTTAAACGCCTATAAATCGAATAAAGACAATGGACTGCGTGATTGTTTTTGCGGGTGGCACAAGCCTCGCAATAGGTCTGGCACGAG
>CAMTXV010000077.1:0-5039 GCA_947085665.1 uncultured Sinobacteraceae bacterium
GCGGGACAACAACGAAGACTCTGTAACATTTGACGCTGTTACCCGACTTTGCATTCTGGCGGACGGCATGGGCGGCTACAACGCCGGCGAGATCGCCAGCGGCATCTCCATTGCCACAGTGCTCGACACCGCCCGCCGGGAATGGAAGGCACTGCCCAAGGGGGAGGTTGACCCCGCCACCGGCTACACCCACGAGGCGCTGATGCTGCGCAACGCCGTGGAAACCGCGCACACCACCATCTACCACGTGAGCCAGAGCCAGCCGCAATGCGCCGGCATGGGCACCACGGTGGTCACCTGCATGCTGCACAACGACCGGCTCTCGATTGCCTACGTCGGCGATTCGCGGCTGTATCGCCTGCGCGAAAACCGGCTGGAGCAGATCACCCGCGACCACTCGCTGCTGGAAGAACTCATCGCCCGCGGCCACTACAGCCGGCCCGAGGCGATGAAGCTGGTGCGCAAGAACATCGTCACCCGGGCCCTGGGCGTGGAGCCGGAAGTGACGGTGGACATCATCGAAGAAACCGCCGAAGTGGGCGATATCATCCTGCTGTGTTCGGATGGCCTCACCGACATGGTGGACGACGAGACCATTCGCTTAATCCTCGTCGAGTATGCTGATAACCTCGATGCATCAGCCAAAAAGCTCGTCGAGATTGCCAACGAGCGGGGCGGCAAAGACAACGTCTCGGTCGTGCTGGCCCGTATCAACGAAAGCTTCATGCGCAAGCAGCGCTGGTTTGATCGTTTTGCGGACTGGTTTTAATTCAAACGGCCCTTCAAACGGCCCTTCAAACGACTAGGGAAACAACGGGAAAGTCATGGGCAAGCTCATCATCACCGAATCCAGCGGTGCTACGCGCGAGCTGGTGCTCGACAAAGAGCGCGTCAGCATTGGTCGCCATGCCGATAACGACATCTGCCTGAACGACAAAGCGGTGTCGGGTCACCATGCGGTGATCATCACCATCCTGTCCGACTCCTTCCTCGAAGATCTCGACTCCACCAATGGCACGCTGGTGAATGGCAAGCAGATTGCCAAGCACCCGCTCAGCAGTGGCGACACCGTCAGCATCGGCCGCAACAGCCTGCGCTACGAGGGCGATGAACCCGCCGGCGGCGAAGACTTTGAAAAAACCATGATCCTGCGCCCCTCGCAGATGGCGGCCGCCATGGGCACGCCGCCGCCTACGCCCGGCGGTATCGAGAGCAAGCCGCAAACTGGCCGCCTGCGGGTGGAAAGCGGCAGCAATGCAGGC
The DNA here is from genome assembly GCA_947085665.1 of uncultured Sinobacteraceae bacterium. Classification (GTDB taxonomy): domain Bacteria; phylum Pseudomonadota; class Gammaproteobacteria; order Nevskiales; family Nevskiaceae; genus Stagnimonas. Next base: position 1,263 of record CAMTXV010000077.1, read on the forward strand.
CGCGAGCTGGAACTCACCAAGGCGCTTACCACCATCGGCAAGCCCGGCGTGCAGGTGGCCGCCATCACCAAGCGCGCTGATGGCTTCTACATCGTCCACGTCGGCGGTGGTGCGGGTGGCAAGCGTCCGCTGGTGAACGGCGCTGAAATCGACCAGCAGGCCCGCAAGCTCAACGCCAACGACATCATCGAACTGGCCGGCACGCAGATGCGCTTTTTGTTGTCCAGAATCGACCGCGGCCAGAGGCACGTGGATGAGGGCTTGGCCTGCGCCTACACTGCCGGCCTGCCCCTCGCCTGCTCCCCATGACGCACTATCTCAACGGCCAATGGCATCCGGGCCATGGTCCGGTGTTTTCCAGCCTCAACCCCTCCAACGGAAGCCTGCTCTGGCAAGGCGCTGCGGCCACCGCCACCGAGGTGGATGCCGCCTTCGCCGCTGCCCGTGCGGCCTTCGAGCCCTGGGCTGATCTGCCGTTTGACGAACGTGCGCAGTTGCTGCGCCGCTTTGCCGCCCAGCTCAATGAGCACAAGGAACCTCTGGCGCGGGTCATCGCGCAGGAGGTGGGCAAGCCCTTGTGGGAGGCGCGCACCGAAGTCGCCGCCATGGCCGGCAAGATCGAACTCTCGATTGCCGCCTACCACGAGCGCACCGGCACCCGCGAGCAAGCGCAGCCCTTTGGCCGTTTCATCCTCCGCCACAATCCGCATGGCGTGGTGGCTGTATTCGGGCCGTACAACTTTCCGGGGCATCTGCCCAATGGCCACATCGTACCGGCCCTCCTGGCCGGCAATACCGTGGTATTCAAGCCCAGCGAGCTCACACCGCTGGTCGCAGCCGAAACCCTGAAGTGTTGGGAGGCCGCGGGCCTGCCGCCGGGCGTGATCAACCTGGTGCAGGGCGAGCGCGCCACCGGCGAGCTGGTAGCCGCGCACGGCGAGCTGGATGGCCTCTACTTCACGGGTAGCGCGCGCACCGGCGGCATTCTCTCGCAGCAGTTTGCGACGCGGCCGCACGTGATCCTGGCGCTCGAACTCGGCGGCAACAATCCTCTGTTGGTGGGCACGGTGGCTGATATCGACGCCGCCGTGCACGAGATCGTGCAATCGAGCTGGATCACCTCCGGCCAGCGCTGTACCTGCGCGCGACGCTTGATGGTGCCGGTGGGCGCGCACGGCGACGCCCTGCTCGCGCGTCTGGTGGCCGTGACCCAGGCCATTCGCATCGGCGGCAGCGAAGACGAGCCCGCTCCCTTCATGGGGCCGGTGGTGTCGGCTCGCGCTGCGCAAGCACTGCTGGATTCGCAGACGCGCCTGCTCGCGCTGGGGGCTGTCCCGCTACTGAAGATGCAGCGCCTCCCGCTCGGCGAAGCTTTCGTCTCGCCGGGCCTCATCGACATCACCGCCTGTAGAGCCGACGTGCCGGACGAAGAAGACTTTGGCCCTCTGCTGAAGGTGATCCGCACCCGCTCGCTAGATGAGAGCATCACGGAGGCCAACCGCACTCAGTTCGGTTTGAGCGCCGGCATGCTCACGGATGACGACGTCGAGTGGCAGCAGTTTTTCCGGCGCATCCGCGCAGGCATCGTCAATCGCAACCGTCAGACCACGGGCGCCTCCGGCAGCTTTCCCTTCGGCGGGCCCGGTCATTCAGGCAACCACCGCCCCAGCGCCTACTATGCGGCGGACTATTGCAGCTACCCGGTTGCATCGAGCGAAGCGCCCAAGCTGGAGAAGCCCTCATCACTCTCACCCGGACTCACCTTCTGAAATCTGCGGCGGCGCTCGGCGCGCTGCTGCTCACCGCCTGCGCCAGCGTGCCACCCGCCACGGTCAAAGGCGGCAGCAACTGGATTCGTGTGGCCGATGCCAGCTGCAACTGCAATGGCGATGAAGTGGCGAAGTCACCGGACGCCGCGCTGCGCGAAGCCGTGCAGCACGATGCCGAGGCTTACGAATACGCCCGCAAGGTGGGTGCCGCCGAAACCGCCCTCACCCGCCGTCCGGCCAGCGCCGGCAATCAGGTCGAGCTTTTGGTGGATGGTCCTGCCGCACACGCGGCACAGCTCGATGCCATCAAAAAGGCCAAGCACCATATCCATCTCGACATCTACATCATCACCGACGAGAAGATCGGCCAGCAGTACGCCGAGGCCCTGAGCGAGAGGGCGCGGGCCGGTGTGATCGTGCGGCTGATGTTCGATTCCATCGGCGGCGCGGGTGCGGGCGAGAAGTTCAAGACCGCGCTCAAGGATGCCGGTGTGCAGCTCCTGGAGTTCCACAAGACCGAAGACCTGCGCGTCTGGCGCATCAACCGCCGCAGTCACCGCAAGCTCTTGGTGGTGGATGGACACATCGCCTTCACCGGCGGCATCAACATCATGGATGAATACACCGAGGCCTCACCTGCGGGCGAGGCGCGGGCGGGCAACAGCAGCGGCAGTGCTGGCAGCAGCGGAGGCGCTTTCACCAGCAGCGGCGGCGCCGGCATGCGGCCCTCGCAGCTGCCGGTGGGCGCGGGCTGGCGCGATACGCACATCCAGGTTCAGGGGCCGGCGGTCGCCGCCTTCCAGCGCGCGTTTCTCGAAGCCTGGGAAGTTGGCAAGGGCGAAATCGACCTGAGCGGTGAGTACTTTCCACCGCTCAAGCCCGTCGGCAACGAGGTGGTGCGCGTGCTCACCAGCGAGGGCACTGATCTCTTGAGCGTGTTTCTCGCCGTGCCCGAGAGTGTGGCCAAGGCCCTGCTCAGCAAGCGCGAGAAGCGCAATGTCATCTACGGCACCTACTTCAATGCCATCCAGCTCGCGCAGAAGCGCGTGTGGATCACCCAGAGCTACTTCGCACCCAACGAAGACTTTGCCGACCTGTTGCGCGACACCGCGAAGCGCGGCGTTGATGTGCGCCTGCTGCTGCCGGCGAAATCCGACATCGGCTACCTGCCGCTCATCACCCGCGCCTTCTACGACCGGCTGCTGAAATCCGGCGTGAAGATCTACGAGTACGAGCCGGTGATGCTGCACGCCAAGACCACCGTGGTGGATGGCGTGTGGACGACCGTCGGCTCGGCCAACCTCGACTACCGCAGCTTCATCCACAACGACGAGGCCAATGCTGTGGTCATCGGCAAGCGCTTTGGCAGCAAGATGGAAGCGCTGTTCGAGCAGGATATGGCGCACTCCACGCCCATCACCCTCGAACAATGGCGCGAGCGCCCTTGGGTGGAGCGCTTGAAGGAAACCGGCGCTTCGTTGATCAAGTACTGGATCTGACGCACGGAACCGTGTGATCTGGTCAGGAGTCTCTTTGATATATATCATTGCCATATATCAAAGGATCGAACCATGACCATCCCCACCGCCAAGGTGTTTGATACGGGCCGCAGCCAGGCGGTCCGCATTCCCAAGGCCTATCGTTTCGACTGCGACGAGGTGCTGGTGGAGCGCGACGGCAACCGCCTCATCCTAACGCCGAAGCCGCGTCGCCTCAGCGAGTTCTTCGACAACCCGCAGTTCAAAACCCTCAGCAGCGATTTCCCCGCACAGATTGACGATGCGCCGGCGGAAGACGTCAGCCCGCTGTGAGTCGCTATCTGCTGGACAGCAGCATCTGCATTGCCGCCCTTCGGGCCCCGCATTCCGCACTGACCACACGCCTGGGCAAGCTGCTGGTGGGTGAGGCATCCATCTCCAGCATCGTGCTCGCCGAGCTGGAGTTGGGTCTGAGTCTGTCCAGCAAGAAGACTGAGAATCGCAAAGCGGTACAGGCCTTTCTGCAGTAC
>CAMTXV010000078.1:0-17834 GCA_947085665.1 uncultured Sinobacteraceae bacterium
CTGGAGTTCAGACGTGTGCTCTTCCGATCTCATCGCGCGCGGGTGTTCCAGATTTTCCAGCGGCTGCACGCGGCCGAGAGCTATCCGGGTACCGGCGTGGGTCTGGCCATCTGCAAGAAGGTGGTTGATCGCCATGGCGGCGAGCTGTGGGTCGAAACCGCCGCCACCGGCGGCAGCGCGTTCTGTTTCACGCTGCCGCTGGCCTCAGCACAACGGCCGGAATCAGGCCAGCTCTAGCGCCGCCGCCGTGGCCAGGTGGCCGCGCTCGCGGGCGATCTCGGCAGCCGTCTTGTCGTCTTCCGTCTTGGCATGGCGGTCGGCGCCGCGCGCCAGCAGCAGGCGGCAGAGGCTCTCGAAGCCGCGCGAAGCGGCCAGATGCAGCGCGGCCACGCCGCTGCCGCCCACGATGAGCGGGTCAGCGCCCAGTGCGAGAAACAAGGGGGCCAGCGTTTCGCCGCCGGCACCGGCAATACCCGCATGCAGCGCGGTGTTCTGCATTGGATTGGTGCTGGCGAGGTCCATCGGCGCGCCCAGGCCAATCAGCACCAGTGCGGCATCGCGCGAGCCGAAGAAGGCGGCGAGATGCAGGGGTGTCCAGCCATCCACACTGTGGGTGGTGAGCAGGGCCGGGTTGGCGAGCACCAGACTGGCCAGACGCTGCGCATCGTTGAGGGCGGCGGCTTCGAAGGCATCCGGCTCGCGAAAAGCCTTCAGCAGCGCGGCAATCTCGGCCGCACCGTTGTATAGCGCGAACATCAGCGGGCTGATGCCGCCCGGCAGGGCCGTGGTGGCCTGTGCGGCGTCGCGCTCCAAAGCGGCCTTCGCCGCGGCGGTGTCGCGGTTTTGAATCGCCAGCATCAGGGGGGAGGGATTGCTCATGGGGTAGCCAAGTGCCGATCAGTAGGGGCGCGCAGGCTACGATGATGGCCTGCTGCGCTCAAGCGCGAGAAGGAGAAACCCATGGCCCCCGAAGAGGCGCCGAAAACATTGCGTGCCGCGCGGCAATTGTTTGCTGCCTTGCAGCCGCCCACACAGCTCGAAGGCAGCTGGCGTGCCGCGTTCACCGGCCCGGTCTGGCTGTGCTGGCTGGCGCCGCTGGGTATGGCGCTGTCGCCCCTCAGGGGCTGGTGTGGCAAACGGTTTGATGCCGCCGGGCAGGGCATCAACCTAGTGCGGCGCAGTGGGCGGGTGCAGGCCATGGTGCCCATGCGGGTGGTGTCGCGCGCCTCGGCGGTAGATGGCGCCCCGGTGCTCGCCACCGAGTACGATGCACAAGCCCCCTGGCTGCTGCGTGGCGTGGCCGACGAGTTCCGGGTGCTGAACGACTACACCCTGCTCGGCCTGATGACGGTGACACGCCCCGGCCTGCGCTGGGTGGCTTTTCCCTTTTTGCTGACCCGCGTGCCCGAAGGCGCGCTCTGAACCGACAACCCCTGGAGAATGACCGATGAGCGAATCCCTGCTGACCGTTGAAACCCGTGGCCATGTGCTGCTCATGGGCTTCAACCGCGTGGCTAAACGCAATGCGATGAGTGTGGATGTCTACAACGAACTGGCGCTGGCCTACGGCGAGCTGCACCGCAACCCGGAGCTGCGCGTGGGCGTGTTGTTTGGTCATGGCGAGCATTTCACTGCAGGCCTTGACCTCACTCAGTGGGCGCCGATCTTCGCCCAGGGCAAGTGGCCTGATCTGCCCGCTGGTGGTATCGAGCCCTTTGGCATTGATGAAGCCAATCGCTGCGCCAAGCCCATCGTCATGGCTGCCCGCGGCTGCAGCTTTACTGTGGCCATCGAGCTGATGCTGGCGGCTGATGTGCGCGTGGCCGCACCCGATACGCGCTTCGGCCAGCTGGAAGTGCAGCGCGGCTTCTACCCCTGCGGTGGTGCCACGGTGCGACTGATGCAGGACGTGGGCTGGGGCAATGCCATGAAGATCATTCTGGGTGGTCAGGAATTCTCGGGCGAAGACGCCTATCGCATGGGTTTCGTGCAGCGCTTAGCACCCGCAGCCGAGGTGGTGGAAGCCGCCATCGCCGAGGCAGAAACCATCGCACGCCAGGCGCCGCTGGGCGTGCAGGCTGCACTCAAGCTCGCGCGCATTGCCCGCACCAAGGGCGATGTCGCGGGTCTGGCCGCCATGCTGCCGGAACTGATTCCCGTGATGCAGACCGAAGACTCGAAGGAAGCCGTACGCGCCTTCGGCGAGCGTCGCGCGCCGGTGTTCGTGGGCCGCTAGATCAGGTTGAGGAAGCAGCGCGTTTGCCAGCATGAACATTCTGTTTCTTCATCAGAACTTCCCGGCGCAGTTCAAGCATCTGGCACCGGCGCTGGCGGCGGATCCGGCCCACAAGGTGGTGTCACTCACCCTGCGGGCCGGCTTGCCGGCAGTCTGGTGCGGCGTGGCCATTCAGCATTACGCCATTCAGGCCAAGCCGGTCGAAAAGCAGCACCCCTGGCTGATTGATTTCGAAACCAAGGTGATCCGCGGAGAGGCCTGCTTCCAGGCCGCCCGGCAGCTGCGGGCACAGGGTTTCATGCCCGATGTGGTCATCGCCCATCCGGCCTGGGGCGAGAGCTTGTTCATCAAGCAGGTGTGGCCGCAGGCACGTCTGGGCCTGTACTGCGAGTTCTTCTATGCCCAGCGCGGTGCCGACGTGGGCTTCGATCCCGAATTCCCGCAGGCCGATGCCGAGACCGAAGCCTGCCGGCTGAGCCTGCGCAATGCCAATCACCTGCTGCACTTGCAGCAGGCCTCGCTGGGGCTTTCGCCCACTCGATGGCAGGCCGATTCCTTTCCCACGTTTTTCCGCCCGCGCATCACCGTGACGCACGATGGCATCGATACCCGAGCACTGTGCCCGCGGCCCGAAGCCAGCCTGACGCTACAGAGCGGCGGCAGCACGCTGCGACTGACTCCTGCCGATGAGCTGGTGACCTTCGTCAACCGCAATCTGGAGCCGTATCGCGGCTACCACCAGTTTCTGCGGGCACTGCCCAGCTTGCTGCGGCAGCGGCCTCAGGCCCGCGTGCTGATCGTTGGCGGCGATGCCGTGAGCTACGGCGCCGCTCCCCCTCAGGGCGGCAGCTGGAAGGAAATCTTCATCGCCGAGGTGAAGCCCCAGATGCCGCCCGAGGCCTGGGCGCGGGTGCATTTTCTGGGCAAGCTGCCGTATGAAACCTATGTGGCGCTGCTGCAATGCAGCCGCGTGCATGCGTATCTCACCTATCCCTTCGTGCTGTCCTGGAGTCTGCTGGAGGCGATGAGCATCGGTGCGGCCGTGGTGGCCAGCGACACCGCGCCGCTGCACGAAGTGATTGCAGAGGGCGTGACCGGCCGGCTGGTGAATTTCTTCGACCCCGCCCAGCTTTCGCAGGTGATCGCTGAGCTATTGGCAGATGCCCCGCAGCGCCAGCGCCTGGCCGCGGCAGCGCGAGCGCAGATGCGTGAGCGCTACGATCTGCTCAGCTGCTGCTTGCCCGCGCAGCAGCGCTGGGTGCAAGCGCTGGCCGACGCAGATCGCTGAATAGAAGCGCCAGCACACCGCCTGAGCCGGACTGACGTTTGGCGTCAGGTTGACCACTTGTTCAATTGCTTTTAGAACACTCCCCAACCATTAAAAAGCCAGGTTGAGGAGACCTCATGACCCAGCACATCGTGCCTGTGGCGGCACTGCATCGCCGCGATTTTCTGAAGCTTTCTGCGGGCAGTGCTGCACTGCTGTCAGCCGGCGCGTTCACCGCCACGCTCTCGGGCTGTGCCCGTAACGAGCCTCCCGCCGCGGGCTACCAGTTTCTGCGAGCGGCTGACCTTGCCCTGTTCACCGCACTCGCCCCCGCCGTGCTGGGCAGCACGCTGCCCCTCGAAGGGCGGGCAGGTCACATTGAGCGTGTGTTGAAGGGGGTAGATGCCACCGCCTACCGCACGCTGCTGCCCACGCAGAAGGCGCTCTACCAGTTGTTTGATCTTCTCAACGGCGGGCTGACGCGGCGCCTGAGCACCGGGGTGAGCAAGCCCTGGGATACGGCCGAACCAGAGCAAGTGCAGGCCTTTCTGACGCGCTGGCAGGGTAGCTCCATCGGGTTGTTCAACGGCGGCTACCGTGCACTCACCAAGTTCATCACCGGCGCCTGGGTGGGCACCGATGCCGGCCTGAAGGCGGCGGGCTATCCCGGCCCCTTCCAGCCGATGTTCGACGTCGTCAACGCCGCATAAGGAACAACAGCAGACATGGCCATCAACGATCTGTACACCGACGGCATCGCCGCCGGCTGGGATGTACGCAACGCAGCCACCTTCACGGCACCGCAAACGCTCGAAGCCGATGTGGTGATCGTTGGCACCGGCGCTGGCGGTGGCACCACCGCAGAAATACTGAGTGCGGCGGGCCTGAAGGTGCTGATGATTGAAGAAGGCCCGCTGAAGACCGCAGCCGACTTCAAGGATATGAACGAGGCGCGCGCCTACGCAGACCTCTATCAGGAGGCCACTGCGCGGGCGACGGCCGATGGCTCGATTGCCATTCTGCAGGGTCGCTCGGTGGGCGGCACGACGACCGTCAACTGGACTTCAAGCTTCCGCACCCCGCCCGAAACACTGAAGCACTGGGCCGAAGTACATGGTGTGCAGGGCTGGAGCGAGCAGGAGTCGAAAAGCTGGTTCGACAATCGCAGCGAGCGCCTCGGCATTGCGCCCTGGGCCGTGCCGCCGAATGCCAACAACGCGGTGCTGCAGCGCGCCTGCGAAAAGCTGGGCTGGGAGCATCACGTCATTCCGCGCAACGTGCGCGGCTGCTGGAACTCCGGCTACTGCGGCTACGGCTGCCCGGTGAATGCCAAGCAGTCGATGCTGGTCAGCACCATTCCCGAGGCATTGAAGACCAAGGCCACGCTTGTGCACCACCTGAGCGTACGCTCGCTGAAGTTCACGGGCGACAAGGTGAGTGAGCTGAGCGCGGTGGCGATGGACGCGCAGTGCATCCAGGCCAGCGGCGTGACAGTGACCGTGCGTGCCAAGCACTTCGTTCTGGCTGGTGGCGCCATCAACAATCCGGCACTGCTATTACGCTCGAAGGCGCCAGATCCACATGGCCGCATTGGCAAGCGCACTTTCCTGCATCCCGTAGTGCTCACTTATGCGGTGATGCCCGAGAGCATCGACGGCTGGTATGGCGCGCCGCAGTCGATTGCCAGCGACGAGTTTCAGTGGAAGGGCGACTTCAGCAAAAGCCCCGGCTTCAAGCTGGAAGTGCCGCCCATCAACCCGCTGCTCACGGCTGCGCTGTTTGGTCGCATTGGCGGCGAGTTGGCCGATGGGCTCGCGAACATGAAAAACATGAATGCAATGCTGGCACTCGTGCGCGATGGTTTTCACGACCAGAGCCAGGGCGGTGAGGTGAGTATTGATGACGCCGGCAACCCGCTGCTCGATTACGCACTCACCGACTATCTGTTTGCGGGTTTCAAGCAGGCGCTGTTGCGCATGACCGAGGCGCAGTTCGCTGCCGGTGCCACGCGCGTGATTCCAGCGCATCTCGATGGCGTGTGGGCCACCCGCTGGGCAGAAGCCCAGACGCAGATCGAGGCACTGGCCTACAAGAAGTTCCGCCTCGCTATCGCCACCGCCCACATCATGGGTGGCTGCGCGATGGGCGAACACGCAAAGCAAGCGGTGGTGAAGAGCGATGGCTCGCACCACCAGCTCGCCAACCTCTCCATCATCGACGGCTCGGTATTCCCCACCAGCATTGGCGCGAATCCGCAGCTGTCGATTTATGCGCTGGCGGCGCGCAATGCCAGCCTGCTGGCGGAGCGGCTGCGGTTTAAAGCTTGATCAGGCTTGTCGGCTGAAGCTCAGCGCCGCATCGGCAGCCTCCACCAGCACGGTGTCGCCTGATGCAAAGCGCCCATCGAGGATGGCCCGCGCCAAGGGGTTCTCCACTTCCGCCTGCACCGCGCGTTTGAGCGGCCGCGCCCCGTAGATGGGGTCGTAGCCGGCACGGGCCAGATGATCGAGTGCCGCCTCGCTGAAGACAATGCCGATGCCGCGTTCCTGCAAGCGCGACACCAGTCGCTGCGTCTGGATGGCTGCGATGGCGCGGATCTGTGCGGCACCCAGCGGGTGGAACACCACGGCCTCGTCGATGCGGTTGATGAACTCGGGTCGGAAGTGCTGGCCCACCACGGCCATCACGCCTTCCTTGATTGCGGCGTAGTCGTTCTTCGTGCCCTCGGTGGTCATCATTTCCTGGATCAGATGCGAGCCTAGGTTCGAGGTCATCACGATCACGGCGTTGCGGAAATCCACGGTGCGGCCCTGGCCGTCGGTGAGGCGGCCGTCGTCCAGCACCTGCAGCAGCACGTTGAACACATCTGGGTGCGCCTTCTCCACCTCGTCGAGCAGCACCACGCTGTAGGGCTTGCGGCGCACCGCTTCTGTGAGCGTGCCGCCCTCGTCGTAGCCCACGTAGCCGGGTGGGGCGCCGATCAGCCGCGAGACGCTGTGCTTCTCCATGAACTCGCTCATGTCGATGCGCACCATGGCTTCTTCGGTATCGAACAGGAAGCTGGCGAGTGCCTTGCAGAGTTCGGTCTTGCCGACACCCGTGGGGCCCAGAAACAGGAAGCTGCCGATAGGGCGGTTGGGATCTGACAAGCCGGCACGCGAGCGGCGGATGGCATTGGCCACCGACACCACGGCCTCGTCCTGGCCGATCACACGGGTGTGCAGCGCGCTTTCCATGCGCAGCAGCTTTTCGCGCTCGCCTTCCAGCAGCTTGCTGACGGGAATGCCGGTCCAGCGGCTGACCACTTCGCTGATTTCGTTCTCGGTGACGGTGTTGCGCAGCAGTTTTTGCGCAGGGCGGCCCCCCCTCCCCAACCCCTCCCCGCAAGGGGGAGGGGCTTCAAGAAACTCCCCTCCCCCTTGCGGGGAGGGGTTGGGGGAGGGGGTTGTAGCGGTCTGCGCTAATTTTTTCACAAGCTCCGGGATGCGCCCGTACTGCAGCTCTGCCATACGCTTCAGGTCGCCAGCGCGACGGGCCACTTCCAGCTCGGTGCGCGCCGCGTCCAGCTCCTGCATCGCACCCGCGCTGCCTTGCGCCTCGGCGCGCTCGCTGTCGAGCTGCTCCTGAAAATCGGCGTATTCCTTCTCCAACGCGGTGATCTGCTCCCTGAGCGTGGCCAGCGAGCGCAAGGCGCCCTCGTCCTTCTCTTTCTTCAAAGCCTCCTGCTCAATCTTGAGCTGGATCAGCCGGCGGTTGAGGCGGTCCATCACCTCGGGTGTGGAGTCCTGCTCGATGCTGATGCGTGCAGCGGCTTCATCGATGAGGTCGATGGCCTTGTCCGGCAGTTGGCGGTCGGTGATGTAGCGGTGGCTCAGCTTGGCAGCCGCTACCAGCGCGCCATCGGTGATGCCCACCTTGTGGTGCACGGCATAGCGTTCCTTCAGGCCGCGCAGGATGGCGATGGTGTCTTCCACGCTCGGCTCGCCGACCAGAATCTTTTGGAAGCGGCGCTCAAGTGCTGCGTCCTTTTCCAGATACTTGCGGTACTCATCCAAGGTGGTGGCACCAATGCAGCGCAGCTCGCCACGCGCGAGTGCGGGCTTCAGCATGTTGCCGGCATCCATCGCACCATCAGCCTTGCCGGCGCCGACGAGGGTGTGAATCTCGTCGATGAACAGAATCACCTGCCCGTTGGTCTTCGACAGATCATTGAGCACGGCCTTCAAGCGCTCCTCGAACTCGCCGCGAAACTTCGCCCCCGCAATGAGCGAGGCGAGGTCCAGCGAGAGCAGGCGCTTGTCCTTGAGTGTCTCCGGCACTTCGCCGTTGATGATGCGCTGGGCCAGGCCTTCGACAATGGCGGTCTTGCCCACGCCGGGCTCGCCGATCAACACCGGGTTGTTCTTGGTGCGGCGGGCGAGAATCTGGATGGCGCGGCGAATTTCCTCGTCGCGGCCGATGACTGGGTCCAGCTTCCCTGAACGGGCACGCTCGGTGAGGTCGGTGGTGTATTTCTCCAGTGCCTGGCGGTTTTCCTCGGCGTTGGCATTGTCCATCTTGGCGCCACCGCGCACGGCGGTGATCGCTTTCTCCAGCAGCTCCTTGCGCGCACCAGCGCCTTTCAGCGCCTCGCCGAGTGCGCCCTTGTCATCCAGTGCGGCCACGAAGAACAACTCGCTGCTGATGAACTGGTCACCGCGGGTCTGGGCGGCCTTGTCCATCAGGTTCAGCAGCCGGTTGAGGTCTGCCGACACCGTGATGTTGCCGTCTGGCGAGCCCACCTGGGGCAGACGTTCGAGTGCCGTCGTGAGCTTGCTGCGCAGCAGGTCGCCGTTGATGGCCGCTTGGTCCAGCAGCGGCTTCACGCCGCCGTCCTGGTCGAGCAGTGCCAAGGCAACGTGCACGGGCTCGATGGCGCTGTGGTCGCGGCCCACGGCCAGGCTCTGAGCCTCGGCAAGGGCCTGCTGGAAGCGGCTGGTGAGTTTGTCCATGCGCATGGCGTTTGCTCCATTCCGGTTGCGTTCGACGATGCCCTGACAGTGGGTGCCGGCGGGGGTGATTCAAGCCATCGGGCAGTAGCCCAGCCGCGTTCGCAGGGGCAAAAAATCGACGCGGGAGATGAAGGTCTGCGTGCTAACCTGAGGCACTGACAACCGGGTGTTGCATGCGCCGCGCGATGGGAACGGTTCACTACAAATTACTTCGCCACTGCAAGGCACAAGGCTTGGCCCCCTCGGGCGTCTGGGCGAGTGCGGTTGTGGCTCTGCTGCTCAGCGCCTGCGCAAGCGCCGCGCCTCGGGGCGTGCCGCCGCCGCCAGGGCTCGTGCCCTCCGTAGCTTCGCTGCCATCGCCGATGCCGTATACAGCTCCTGGCACCACGCGGCTGCCGCCGAAGCTCAAGCGCATCGAATACCCGCCCGGCGCGGTGCCGCCGCCGTATCCGGGCCGCATGGCGCCGCCCTCGCAGCCTTATCAGGCCGCACCGTCGCCCGCCGGATCACCCGCGACAGTTTCTGCCCCCATCTTCGTCCCCAGTGCGCCCGAGGTGTATCGCGCACCAGCCCCGGCCCTGGCTGTGATGCAGCCCAGCCTGCCGTCTGTTCGCTACGCGCCGGTCGAGCAGTACCCCGAATTGCAGCAGGCCCCCGCGCTTGCCCCTCCGGCGCCACTGCGCGAACTCTTGCAGCAGCAGCCAGCGCTGTCGATGGACTACAACCCCAGCCCGGCCTCGTCGCAAAGCCAGAGCCTCCCCATGAGCAGCCTGCCGGCAAGCCCCGCGCCATTGCCGGCCCCGTCCGCCGGAGGCGGCTTCGTCATCGGCGCGGGCGATACCGTGCAGATCGACGTGCTGGGTCGCCCCGAGCTTTCGGCCAAGGGCAATGTCGCCAGCGATGGACGGGTCACCGTGGCGCTGGTAGGCGCCATCAACATCGGCGGACTCACGCCGGTTCAGGCGGCCGAGCGCATCGCCCAGGCATACCGCGAGGGTCAGTATCTGGTGTCACCGCAGGTCACGGTCACCCTGGAGGACTACCAGAGCCAGTTGCTGACGGTGCTGGGCGAAGTCCGCACACCGGGGCGTTTTCCTTTGCGCACCCGGCTGTCGGTGCTCGATGGCCTGGCGCTGGCCGGGGGCATCAGCGAGCAGGGCGCGAGCACTGCGTATCTGCTGCGGCCTGAAAACGGTGTGGTCACGCGCTACGCCATCGATCTCGAAGCGCTCATCCAAGCCGGGGCAGGGCAGCAATACTTCGAAACCCAGGCTGGCGACACCTTGGTGGTGCCGCGCACCGAGGTTTTCTACATCTACGGCGAAGCCAGAAACCCCAACGCCTACAAGCTCAAGCCCGGCATGACGGTGATCCAGGCCCTGTCGCTGGCTGGCGGCCTCACCGACAAGGGCAGCGACAAGCGCATCGACATTCGCCGCCGCGACGAAAGCGGGCGGCTGCGCACTCTGGCGGCTTCGCTCAACGAACCGCTGCAGGCCGATGATGTGGTCTACGTCCGCGAGCGCTTGTTCTAAGCCATGAGCAACCTGCCCAACACGCCTCAGCTTTCCACCCTGCTGCCGGCCGAATTTCTTCGCCGCGGTTTGAGTCTGGGCCAGCTGCTGGCCATCTTCATGGCCTACCGCCGGCAGATTCTCATTGCCGCCGTAGCAGGCCTGGTGCTCACGGGCCTGTTCAGCAAGCTGGTGCTGAGCCGCGCCTACGACGCCACCGCCACCGTGCTGGTCGACTACGAAGTGAATACGCCGGATACCGACCGCGAGTTCCCCTCCATGCTCGCGGCCAGCTACATGACCACGCAGACCTCGTTCATCAGCAGTGCGGCGGTGCTGGGCCCGGTACTCGACCAGCTGGGCTGGATGAACGACGCCGAGAAGTCCAAGGGCTTCTCCGGCAGCGGCGAGGCTCTGCGCGAGCACCTGATGTGGAAAGTGCTGGGTCAGGGTCTGGGGGTGACCAACCCGCGCGACAATCGCTTCATCTACATCAGCTACCGCGCCAAGTCGCCAGACGAAGCGGCAAAGGTGGCCAATGCCGTCGCCAACACTTATGTGCGCGAGCATGGCAACCGTCTGCGCGAGCCGGCCCGTCAGCGTGCCGAGGAGTATCTGAAGTCGGTGGACGAGCTCAAGGCCCGTTTCGTGAAGGCCCAGGAGGAAGTCGCTGCCTTCCGCAAGCGCACCGGCCTGATCGATATCGGCGGCAAGGGACAGATGGAGGAAGAGCGCCTGCGCGAGATCAACAGCGCACTGCTCATCGCCGAGGCCGACCGCCGCAACGCCAGCATCCGCGAGCGACAGGTATCGCGCCTGGGTCGGCAGATTGGCGATGCCGACGTGGAGTTTGCCCAGAGCCCTGGCGTGGTGCGCATCAAGGCCGATCTGCTCACCGCCGAATCGCGGTTTCTGGAGCTGCAGAAATCGCTGGGCCCGCGCCACCCGGACTACATCGTGGCCGAGTCGCTGGTACGCGATCTGCGCGCCAAGCTGTCGCAGGAGGTTTCGGGCTTTGCCGGTGGCGTGGTGAACAACGCCACCACCGCCGCAGGGCAGTCATCGGCCCTGGTGAATGTGCTGCGTGAGCGCATCGACGAAGAAACCGACAAGCTGCTCTCGATTCGCGGACAGCAGGACGAAGCCGCGCGCCTGCTCGCAGAGCTGGATGCCGCCGAGAAGGTCTACAAGCTCACGCTAGACCAGTACGGGCAGATCGTGCGCAACGCCGCCACCCAGTACAACGATGTCTCGCTGGTGGCGCCTGCCGTGCCGCCGGCACGTCATACCAAGCCGCGCACCAGCGTCAACGGGGTTCTCGGTTTCTTCGGCGGTTTGATCTGCGCCGCCTTGGCCGCACTGTTGTGGGAACTCACCCACCGTCGTGTGCGCTGCGCCGAAGACGTCGAAATTGAGTTCGGCGAGCCGCCGCTGGCCGTGATTGGAGAGCGCAAGGCATGACGCTGATCCCCAATCACAAGCCCGAGCCGGTGGAGAACATCACCCAGCTCATCACCTTTCTGGTGCGCGAGCGGGGCTTGACTGAAGCCGACTTGCAGCGCGTGGTGGATTGCCAGCGTGCGCGCGAGTTGAGGCTGTCGGAAGCCTTGCTGCATCTCGGCATCGTCACTCCGCAGGATCTCGACGCCGCGCGTCGCCAGCCAGGTGCGGAGCTGCCGCTGGAATCCACCGGCCTTGCCTCGCAAAGCCTGCTGTTCGTGCGCGATCCCTTCCACGCGATGTCCGAACAGGTGCGTGCGCTGCGCAGCGAGCTGCTACGCCGCCAGCCCGATGCGCAGCACAACCGCATCGTGGTGGTGAGCAGCAACAACAGCGACGGCCGCTCGAGCCTTGCGGCCTCACTGGCCCTCGCCTGCGCCCAGCTGGGCCAGCGCACGCTGCTGGTGGATGCCGACCTGCGGCGGCCGCGGCAGCACGAGCTGTTTGCCCTGCCTCGCGGTCCGGGGCTGGCCGATACGCTCTCGCGCGGTATCGCCCCTGCCGTGAAAGGCATTCAGGGTCAGTCCAATCTGGCGGTGCTCACGGCCGGCGAGGCGGTGAGCACGCCGCTCGAACTGCTGTGCTCCAAGCCGTTCAACGATTTGCTTGATAGCTGGCGCCAGAGCTACCGCCACGTGATCATCGACACCAGCGCCGCCGAGCGCGGTGCCGATGCCACCGCCGTGGCCAGCGCAGCCGGCGCGGCCGTGGTGCTGGTGCGGCTGAATCATTCCTCGCTGCCGGCGGGCACCGAGCTGCTCGGCCGCCTGCGCAGTGCGGGAGTCACCCTGCTGGGCAGCGTGGTGCTGGGAGCTGCCCTTTGAGGGCACTGCCGCTGCCGAACCCGGCGGCCAGGGCAGGAGGGGCGCCTGAGTCCGGTTTGCTGACCACCATCCTGGCCATTGGATTCATGGCGGGCATGGCCTGGGCGTTTCTGCCTTCCGGGCTTGAGTTCGACGTGACCGCTCGCGCAGCGCGCGAAGACACCGGCGAGGGGAGCGGCACTTTTGCACTGCAGTGGATGCCCCTGATTCTGCTGGGGCTCATTGGCGTGGCCTACCGGTTTCGCGGCGCGCTGCTGATGGTGCGCGAGCTCAATCCCTGGACTCTGCTGATCCCCGCCTGGGCCATGTTCAGCATGTTGTGGGCGCCAGAACCCTTCACGGTGTTCAAGCAGTCCTTCGGCATCGCCGGGGTCAGCGTGCTGGCACTGGGCTTTGCGTTGTATGGCTGGCACCCAGACCGCTTCGTCACCGTGTTGCGTCCGCTGATCACCGCAGCGCTGGTGCTGTCTCTGCTGGTCGGCCTGTTGATTCCCGAAATCGGCGTGCATCAGGAACAGCAGTTCGAGCTGCAGGGTTCCTGGCGTGGCATCACCTACCAGAAGAATGGCCTTGGTCAGCTCGCAGCCACCGGCATCATCCTGTGGTTTCACGCCTGGGCCTCACGCACGGCCTCGGTTCCTGTGGCAGGCGCAGGGCTTCTGATCTCGCTGTTGATGATGCTGCTGTCCCGCAGCTCCACCTCGCTGCTGCTGTCCATCATCTGCTGCGGCGTGATCCTGCTGCAGCTGCGCCCGCCGCTGCGGCTGGGCAGCAAGGGCTCCATCGTCGTCACTGCGGGCTGGCTGATGATTCTGGCCCCGGTATTCATCTATCTGATCAGCTTCGGCTCGCTGGGTGGCGAGGGCGTGGCCGAAACCTTCGCCAGCCTCTTCGGCAAGGATGCGAGCTTCTCAGGGCGCACCTACATCTGGGCCGAGGTCATCCACAACATTGGTCTGCACCCCTGGCTGGGTGTGGGCTACAACAGCTTCTGGCATACACCGCTGGCCGATGAAACCATCCGCCGCTTGGGCTGGCCCTGCCCGAGCGGACACAACGGCTATCTCGATCTCTGGAACACCCTGGGCCTTCCCGGCATGGTGCTGCTGCTGCTGATGCTGGTGCGGCAGTTCGCCGATCTCTCGCTGCTGTCGAAGATCGACCGTCAGCGCGCCGCACTGCATTTCGGTCTGCTGCTGTACTCAGTGCTGGCCAATCTCACCGAAAGCGGCTGGTTTCTGCCGATGGCCTACTCTCATATTGTGGTTATCTACTCCAGCGTGTGTGTGAGCCGCCTGCTGTTCGACGCCCGTCTGCTGCAGGCCGCAGCCGCCGCAGCCGCTACGCCGCGCCGTGCATTGCCATAAACCTTTTGCTCAACGCTCCCTGACCTCGTCCTGACCCCGCCATGATCGTCCGCTCGAAAGCCCCCTTGAGACTCGGCCTCGCCGGTGGCGGCACCGATGTATCGCCGTACTCCGACACCCATGGCGGCGCGGTGCTCAATGCCACGCTCGACATGTTTGCCCACACCACGCTGGAGCCACACCCCGAGCAGACGGTGGAGTTCGTCGCCAAGGATCTGCAGCAGTCCTGGCAGGGCACTTCGCGTGCGCCCGTGCCGGTGGCGGGCGAACTCTTGCTGCACAAGGCCATCCATGCGCGGGTGTGCAAGCAGTTTCTCGGCGGGCAGCCGCTGCCGCTCAGGGTCACCACGCATTCCGATGCGCCGCCTGGCTCGGGCCTGGGCACGTCTTCCACCATGGTGGTGTCCATCCTCGCGGCCTACGCGGAATATCTGAAGCTGCCGCTGGGTGATTACGACCTTGCTCACCTTGCCTTCGACATCGAGCGCAAGGACTGCGGCCTCTCCGGCGGCAAGCAGGACCAATATGCGGCGACCTTTGGCGGCGTGAACTTCATGGAGTTCGGCGCCGACGACAAGGTCATCATCAACCCGCTGCGCATCAAGGAGCCCATCGTCAACGAACTGCACGCCCGGCTCTTGCTGTATTACACCGGCCAGTCACGCGAGTCCGCGAAGATCATCGACGAGCAGATCAAGGCGGTGAAAACCGAGGGCAGCAAGTCCGTGGACTCCATGCACGAGCTGAAGCGTATTGCCTACGAGATGAAAGAGCGCCTGCTCAAGAACGATCTCGATGGCGTCACGGCGCTGTTCCGCGACTCCTGGGCTGCCAAGAAGAAGATGGCGCTGTCGATCACCAACAGCCGCATCGACCAGGCCGCAGACCTCGCGATGGATGCCGGTGCGAAGGGTGTGAAGGTGTCGGGCGCAGGCGGCGGTGGTTTCATGATGATCTTCGTTGACCCGCCGCAGAAGCTCGATGTGCAGCGTGCGCTGGCGGGCACCGAAGGCCATTTCGTCAAATTCAATTTCACCCAGAACGGAGTGCAGTCATGGGTTCGCTAACCGCAGGCCACAGCCGCCATATCAACGTCGACGCCGTGAAGGCGATGATCGAAGCCTCGCTCGCCGCCAAGCAGAAGGTGCTGGCCGACGAGACACTGCTCGCCAGCATCGTCGCGGTATCTGCTCTTATCGAGAAAGCCTTTCGCGCCGGCAACAAAGTGATGCTCGCCGGCAATGGCGGCTCCGCCGCCGACAGCCAGCACATCGCCGCCGAGTTCGTCAGCCGCTTCGAGTTCGATCGCCCCGGCCTGCCGTCGATTGCGCTCAGCACCGATACCTCCATGCTGACCGCCATCGGCAACGACTACGGCTACGAGCTGGTGTTCGCGCGCCAGGTGCAGGCCAACGGCGCGGCGGGGGATGTGTTCATCGGCATTTCCACCTCCGGCAATTCCAAGAATGTGATCAAGGCCGTGGAGGCCTGCAAGGCCAAGGGCATCACCACCGTTGCGCTCTGCGGCGCGGGCGGGGTGCTGAAGGATCTCTGCGACTACGCGCTGCCGGTGCCCAGCACCCACACGCCGCGCATTCAGGAAAACCACATCCTCATCGGCCACGCCATCTGCGGCATGGTGGAAGAAGCGATTTTCGCCGACACCCACAAGCCCCAAGCCAAGCCATGATGATTGCTGATGCGGTGGTGCTGGCTGGTGGTTTCGGCACACGGCTGGCCGCTGTGGTTTCCGATGTGCCCAAGCCCATGGCGCCCATCGCCGGCCGGCCGTTTCTGGAGCGTCTGCTGGACCGCCTCAGCGCCCAGGGTGTGCAGCGGGTGGTGCTGGCTGTGGGCCACAAGCGCGAGGTCATCCAGAACCATTTCGGCAGCCGTTATGGCGCGCTGGAAATCCGCTACTCGGTGGAGAGCGAGCCGCTGGGCACCGGTGGGGCGCTGCGCCAGGCCTTCGAGGAAAATCAGCTGGAGCGCGCCCTGGCCCTCAACGGCGATACCTACTGCACGGCGGATCTCGCTGCTTTTTCAGCAGCCCACCGCACGGCAGGCCGTGCCGCCTCGCTGACGCTGGTACCGATGGAAGATGCGGGCCGCTACGGTGCGGTGGAACTCGATGGAGCAGGGCGCATCGCCGCCTTCCGCGAGAAGGACCCCGAGCCCAAGCCGGGGCTGATCAACGCCGGCATCTATGCCCTGGAACGCTCCGTGTTCGGGCTTGCGGGCGCCGAGAAGAAGTTCTCCTTCGAGCAGGCCGTGCTGCAGGCCCACGCCGCCACTGCAGGCTTTGCGGGTTACATCGCAAGCGGGGCACTGTTCATCGACATCGGCGTGCCTGACGACTACCACCACGCCCAGACCCTGCTGGCCACTGCCTGACCCTGCCATGACCGATACCGTCAACATCCTCGGCGTGACGCTGACCAATCTCTCGCGGCCTGAGTTGTTTGCGCAGCTCAACGACGGCGTGTTCTTCAGTCCCAATGTCGATGTGATCATGAAGCTGCGGGTCGACCCCGAGTTCTACGCGCTGTTCCACCAAGCCGAGTTCCGGGTCTGCGACAGCCAGATCGTGCAGCTGGGCTCCAAGTTTCTCGGCACGCCGATCAAGGAGAAAATCTCCGGTTCGGATTTTCTCGGCGAGTACTGCGCTTATCACGCCCAGAACGAGGCGGTACGCATCTTCCTGCTCGGTGCTGGTCCCGGTGTGGCGCTGGAGGCGCAGCGCCGCATCAATGCCCGCATTGGCCGCGAGATTGTGGTGGCCGCCCATTCGCCGAGCTTCGGTTTCGAGAAGCGTCCCGAGGAGTGCATGGCCCTGGCCCAGCAGGTGAACCAGAGCGGCGCCACCACACTCGCTGTAGGCGTGGGTGCACCCAAGCAGGAAAAATTCATCATGCGCTACAAGGCGCAGATGCCGAACATTCGGGTATTCATGGCGGTGGGTGCCACCATCGATTTCGAAGCCGGCAATGTGCCGCGCGCACCGGTGTGGATGAGTAGTGCCGGGCTGGAATGGGCCTACCGTCTCTGGCGCGAGCCCAAGCGTTTATGGCGCCGCTATCTCGTCGACGATCTGCCGTTCTTCTGGCTGCTGCTGAAGCAGAAGCTCGGGCTGGATTCCTTCTCGAAACAGGGGCGCTGAGTCGTGCTGTTCAATTCGCCCGAGTTTCTGTTCGCTTTTCTGCCGTTGACGCTGGGTATCTTCTTCCTGCTGGGGCGGTTCGCAAGCCAGCAAGGGTGGCAGCAAAAGCTGCCCATGGCCTGGCTGGTGCTGGCCTCGCTGTTCTTCTACGCCTGGTGGGAGTGGGAGAACCTGTTCCTGCTCGGGTTCTCGCTGGCGGTGAACTACAGGCTGTCGCAGTACCTCATTCGCCGCAAGGCCGAGGGCGCCCCCGATGCCTGGGCGCTGCGCGCAGGTGTGGCGTTCAACCTGGCGCTCATCATCTGGTTCAAGTACGCCAACTTTTTTGCCGGTGCTGCCGGCGCTGTGGTGGGCGAGCAGTGGAGCCTGGGCAACATCATTCTGCCGCTGGCCATTTCCTTCTTCACTTTCCAGCAGATCAGCTATCTGGTGGATGACCATCGCGGCAAGGTGGCGGCCTGCCACTGGCTCGACTACGCCATGGTGGTCACCTTCTTCCCGCATCTCATCGCCGGGCCCATCGTGCGGTATCAGGACGTGCTGCCGCAGTTTAAGCAGCCAGATGTGTTCCGCTTCGATGCCAACCGCGTGGGCGCGGGTCTCACGCTGTTCTCGCTGGGCCTGTTCAAGAAGATGGTGTTCGCCGATTCCATCGCGCCCTACGCCAATCTCGCTTTCGATGCCGCCGCGCAAGGTGTGGTGCTGACCTTCACCGAGGCCTGGGTGGGGGCGCTGTCCTACACCTGCCAGCTCTATTTCGATTTCTCCGGCTACTCCGACATGGCGATTGGTCTGGCCTGGATGTTCGGTATCCGCTTTTCGCTCAACTTCAACTCGCCCTACAAGTCGCTGTCGATCCAGGACTTCTGGCGGCGCTGGCACATGACCTTGTCGGCCTTCCTGCGCGACTACCTCTACATCGCGCTGGGGGGCAATCGGCACGGTGAAGATCGGAAGAGCGTCGTGTAGGGAAAG
>CAMTXV010000079.1:0-4749 GCA_947085665.1 uncultured Sinobacteraceae bacterium
ACACGACGCTCTTCCGATCTCTTCGGCGCGTTGCAGCCATTCCGGCGCCACAACCCGGCCCTGGCCGTCGGTGACTTCAATGCATTGCAGGACAGGCGTGCTCATTCAGTGTGCTGACACAGCCTTGAGGCCGATCACCGAGCCGATCAGCAGCAGCAGGAAAAACACGCGCCAGAAGGTGAGCGGATCCTTGAAGAAAACAATACCGATCAGCGCGGTGCCAAAGGCGCCTATCCCGGTCCACACCGCATAGGCCGTGCCGAGTGGAATCACTTTGGTGGCCTCGCTCAACAGGCTGAAGCTGATGATGGCGCACACCGCAAAAGCCACGCTCCAGCGCCAGTCGCTGAAGTTATCCGAGAGCTTGAGGCAGGTGGTGAAACCCACTTCGAAAGCGCCCGCTGCGATGAGATAAAACCAGCTCATGCGCTAGCCCAGCGCAGCCACGACGGCGTCACCCATGGCGACAGTGCCGACGGTCGCCTCGCCCTTGGCCGCGATATCGCCAGTGCGCAGGCCGCTGCCCAGCACCTTGGCTACTGCCGCCTCGATTTTTTCGGCCAGATCGCCGCGCGCCAGCGAGTAGCGCAGCAGCATGGCCAGCGAGAGGATGGTGGCCAGCGGATTGGCCACACCCTTGCCGGCGATATCCGGTGCGGAGCCATGAATGGGCTCGAATAGTCCCTGCCCCTTTTCGTTCATCGAGGCACTCGGCAGCATGCCGATGGAGCCGGTGAGCTGGGCGGCGATATCGCTGAGGATGTCGCCGAAGAGATTGCCGGTGACGATCACATCAAACTGCTTGGGCGCGCGCACCAGCTGCATGGCGGCGTTGTCGACGTATAGATGGCTGAGCTCGACATCCGGATACTCCTTGCCGACGCGGATCACCGTTTCACGCCAGAGCTGGCTGGACTCCAGCACATTGGCCTTGTCCACCGAGCAGAGCTTCTTGTTGCGCAGCTGCGCGGCCTTGAAGGCGGTGCGTGCGATGCGCTCGATCTCGAAGTCGGAGTACTCCTCGACATCGCTCGACACCACCGCGCTCGGCACCACGGTGTCGCCCACGCGGTGGTTCTCGACGGTGCGGGTATCGCGGCGACCAAAGTAGATGCCGCCGGTCAGTTCGCGGACGATCAGCACATCGAGCCCTGCCACCAGTTCGGGCTTCAGCGAGCTGCTGTTGGCCAGCTCGGGATAGAGGATGGCCGGCCGCAGATTGGCGTAGAGCCCCAGCTCAGCACGGATGCCCAGCAGGCCGCGCTCGGGGCGCAGCGCTTTGGGCAGCGTGTCGTATTGCGGGCCGCCAATGGCGCCGAACAGCACCGCATCGGCAGCGCGCGCCTTCTCCAGCGTCACTGCTGGCAAGGGCTCGCCGTGCACGTCGTACGCCGCACCACCCATCAGGCCGTGCTCCCACACCACATCGAGGCCGTGGCGGTCGCGCAGGGCAACCAGCACTTTCTCCGCCTCGGCGACGATTTCAGGGCCAATGCCATCACCCGGCAACACCAGAATTTTCTTGCTCATATTGATGACTCTGTAGGTCTACTTCAGCGCGTAGGCGCTCACGGTGTTTTCAAGGCGCTGCGGCACCAGCAGCAGACCGGGCGCGGTGCCGAGATCAGCAGTGCCGGGGGTCAGCTGCAGCCAGAGATTCGGCTGGCCGTCGGCCCCGATGCGGAAGACGTTGCCACGGGTGAAGTCGCTGACGACGGAGCCGCCCTTGCCATCGCTCGCGAGGCCATCCAGATTGCCGAGCGGAATCGGCAGGAAGCGCGCGGCAATGGCCTTGGTGGTGAGATCCACCGTCTTCAAGTAGCTGTTCTCGGCGCCCTGTCCGTCGGCCCGGGGCACGCCGAAACTCGCCACCACCGACTGCCCCTTGTCGAACAGCAGGCCATTGGGGCCTTCCAGCGCCGGGTCGCGAACCCAGGGTGCAAAGGAGCCGCCCTGCAAGCGCCAGATGGTATTGCCACTTTCTTCAGAGACGAACACGGTGCCGTTGCCGGTGACCACCACATCGCTCAAGCCCTTGCTGCCCGGCGCCTTCAGACGGCGCTTGATACGGCCATTTCCGGTGTCGACTTCCAGCAACTCGTCGAGGTCGGCGATGTAGAGCAGGCCGTAGTAGTAACCCAGCCCCTTGGGCGCGTTCAGGCCCTTGAGCCACTCGCGCTTGATCGGCTTGCCGTCGAGCGAGAGCTGCGAAATGAAGCCGTTGCCATCCTTGGCGTTCGGCTCTCCATTGATGTTGCTCACATACAGCACCTTTTGCTGGGTGCTGTAGATGGCGGATTCGGGGTTGGCAAAGCCGCTGGCCGTCCACAAGGGGACGGGGCCAGCAGCGTGGGCGGCGCTCGCGCAGAGCGCGAACACGGCCAGAAGAGAACGGGTCATGCGGTGTCCCTCAAGAAAAAAGCCAGGGTGCGTCTTGCGCACGGCGGGCTTCGTAAGTGCGGATGGACTCGGCGTCTTGCAAGGTCAGACCAATTTCATCGAGGCCGCGCAGCAGGCAGTCCTTGCGGAAGGCGTCGATGCTGAATCCCGCCTCGGCCTTGCTCCAGCGCACCGTCTGTGCCGCCAGGTCTACCGTCACCGGCAACTCGGCATTGGCGGCGATGGCCTGAAACAGCGCATCCACTGAGTCGGCCGGTAGCTGCACCGGCAGCACGCCGTTCTTGAAGCAGTTGTTGAAGAAGATGTCGGCAAAGCTGGGCGCAATGACGCAGCGAAAGCCATAGTCGCCCAGCGCCCACACCGCATGCTCGCGCGAGGAGCCGCAGCCAAAGTTTTCGCGCGCAACCAACACCTGGCTACCCGCATGCAGCGGGTTGTTGAGCACGAACTCGGCATTGGGCCGGCGGCTCGCCACCGGCACACTCAAATCACCCGCATCGAGGTAACGCCAGTCATCAAACAAGTACTGCCCGAAGCCCGACTTGTAGATGGACTTCAGATACTGCTTGGGGATGATCGCGTCGGTATCGACGTTGGCACGGTCCAGCGGCAGGGCCTTGCTGGTAAGCACGGTAAAGGCTTGCATTACAGACTCCTCACATCGATGAAGCGGCCGGCGATACCGGCAGCGGCGGCCATCGCAGGGCTGACCAGATGCGTGCGCCCACCCGCGCCTTGCCGGCCTTCGAAATTGCGATTGCTGGTGCTGGCGCAGCGCTCGCCCGGCGAGAGGCGGTCGTCGTTCATACCAAGGCACATCGAGCAACCCGGCTCGCGCCACTCAAAGCCGGCCGCCTTGAAAATCGCATCCAGCCCCTCGGCCTCGGCCTGCTGCTTCACCAGACCAGAGCCCGGAACGACCATGGCGAGCTTCACATTGGCGGCCTTGTGCTTGCCACGCACCACGGCGGCTGCCGCGCGAATATCTTCGATGCGCGCATTGGTGCAGCTGCCGATGAACACCTTGTCGATGGCGATCTGTTCGACCGGCGTGTTGGCCGCAAGCCCCATGTAGGCCAGCGCGCGCTCCATGCCGTTGCGCTTGGTGGCGTCGGTTTCACTCGCCGGGTCGGGCACGCGGCCGCCGACCGGCACCACCATTTCGGGCGAGGTGCCCCAGGTGACTTGCGGCTCGATGCTCGCGGCATCGAGTTCCACCGTGCGATCAAAGTGCGCGTCGGCGTCGGAGTGCAGCGTCTTCCACCAGGCCACGGCCTGATCCCAGTGTTCCGGCTTGGGCGCGAGCGGGCGGCCTTTCACGTAATTGATGGTGGTGTCGTCCACCGCGATCAGGCCCGCGCGTGCACCGGCTTCAATCGCCATGTTGCAGACGGTCATGCGACCTTCCATCGACAAGGCCATGATGGCCTCGCCCGCGAACTCGATGGTATAGCCCGTGCCGCCGGCGGTGCCGATGCGGCCGATGATGGCGAGCACGATGTCCTTGGCGGTGACTCCAGGGCCAACAGGCCCATTGACACGGATCAGCAGTGATTTGGTCTTGCTCTGCATCAGCGTTTGCGTGGCCAGCACATGCTCGACCTCGCTGGTGCCGATACCAAAGGCCAAGGCGCCAAACGCACCATGGGTGGCGGTGTGGCTATCACCGCACACCACCGTCATGCCCGGCAGGGTCGCACCCTGCTCTGGCCCCACCACATGCACGATGCCCTGACGCACGTCGGCGAGCGGGATGTAGGGCACGTTGAAGTGCTTCACGTTGCGATCGAGCGCATCCACCTGCTCGCGACTGATGGGGTCTGCGATGCCGGCCGCGCGGTCGGTGGTGGGCACGTTGTGGTCGGGCACAGCCAGATTGGCCAGACGCTTCCACGGGGTGCGGTCCGCCATGCGCAGGCCCTCGAAGGCTTGCGGACTGGTGACTTCGTGCACCAGATGGCGGTCAATATAAATGAGCGCGCTATCGCCTTCGGCGCGCACGACATGCGCATCCCACAACTTGTCGTAGAGCGTTTTGGACATGGCTTGCACCTGCTGGAGATCGGGATCGGCCGGCACTGTAGGCGCGCGTCTCGCATAACGCCAATGAATCGTTGTCATGGACTCCATGCCGAATTGGTATTCTTGACGCATGGATACCCAAGCCCTCGCCGCCTTTCTCGAAGTTGCCGATTCCGCCTCATTCTCGAAGGCCGCCGAGCGCTTGTTTCTGAGCCAGCCCGCGGTGAGCAAGCGCATCGCCACGCTGGAAGACCAGCTGGGCGTGAGCCTGTTCGACCGCGTAGGCCGGCAGATCAGCCTCACCGATGCCGGCCGTGCCTTGCTGCC
>CAMTXV010000080.1:0-11468 GCA_947085665.1 uncultured Sinobacteraceae bacterium
AGCAGGGCGCCGGTGCCCGCCGGGATGCCCGTTGCCCGATAGTTCTCCGCCAGCTGCACGGCGTCGGCGTCCATGAACTCCAGTGCCGAGGGCGTGGCGGGCTGGTTCATCAGCCGGGCCACGGCTTCGGCGGCATCACGCACGGTGGCGTAGCAGGCGCGAAGCAACTGCGTGTGCGTGGGGCGCGGCAGCAGCTTCAGCGTGGCCTCGGTGATGATCGCCAGCGTGCCCTCGCTGCCAATCAAGAGACGCGTGAGGTCGTAGCCCACCACGCTCTTGGTGGTGGTGGCTCCGGTCTTCAGTGTGCGGCCGTCACCGGCCACGGCCTTCAGGCCCAGCACCGCATCGCGGGCGGTGCCGTACTTCACGGCGCGCGGGCCGCCGGCACCGCAGGCCAGATTGCCGCCCACGGTGGAGTAGGCCGCACTGGTGGGGTCGGGCGCCCAGAACAGGCCGTGCTTCGCAGCCTCGGCCTGCACGGCGCCATTGAGCGTGCCGGCCTCGCAGACCAGCAGGCGATCGCCCGGTGAGACGCTCAGGATGCGCGCCATGCGCTCCAGCGACAGCACCACGCCGCCAGCGAGCGGCACGGTGGCTCCCGTGGTGTTGGTGCCGCGTCCACGCGCGGTGAGGGGAATGCCATGCGCATGGCATACCGCCACCACGGCAGCCACTTCGTCGTGGCTGTGCGCAAAGACCACGGCCTGCGGCTGGGCCATGCGACGCGAGTTGTCGTAGGCGTAGGCCATGCAGTCCGCGGGTTCGGTCAGCAATGCGCCGGCGGGCAGGGCATCGCGCAGGGCTTGCAGGGCTGTGGCGGGCAGGGCGGTGCTCATGCAGCGTCGTCGGTGGTGAAGGCGTCGCGCAGCCAGCGGCCCTTGCCATCGGCTTCGAAACGCACCACGTCGAACCGCAGCGGCGCATCCAGCCACTCCGGGTGCGCCTGTGTGTAGGCGAGTGCGGTGCGCATGAGCTTGCCACGCTTGGCGGCGGTGAGGCTCGCCAGCGCACCGCCATGGCTGGTGGTGCTGCGTGCCTTCACTTCCACAATCACCAGGGTGTTGCCGTCGCGCATCACCAGATCCAGCTCGCCCAGCGGGCAGCGCCAGTTGCGCGCGATGGGCTTCAAGCCCTGTTGTCGCAAGTGCGTTTCGGCGCGGTTTTCGGCAGCAGCGCCCAGCTGTGCGGCGAGCCCTGCCTTGAGACGGCCGAGCATGGCGGGCCGCTATTGGGCCGGAAGGCCGTCGATGCGCGGCGCGGTGAGCGCCACGCAGTCCAGCCGGCGATGCACGGCGCCGTCGGACTCCAGCACCAGCGCGCCAGTGATGCCTGGCAGCAGCTCGCCCGGCACCAGCGAGGTGACCGCGGCGCGACGCGCGAGATCGTAGGCGTCGTAGCCCAGCGCGAAGAGTCGTTGGGCATCAGCGGTGCGCGGATTCTGCGCCGCCAGTTCGCCGCGCAAGGCGGCTGTGGTGCCCTGGGTTTCAATGCGCCAGGGGGCGTCGCAAACCTGCAGGCCGCCGAGATCGCGGCTGCCGGCATCGCCTGCCGCAGCCGGCGCGTAGGTGGCAATGC
The DNA here is from genome assembly GCA_947085665.1 of uncultured Sinobacteraceae bacterium. Lineage (GTDB taxonomy): Bacteria > Pseudomonadota > Gammaproteobacteria > Nevskiales > Nevskiaceae > Stagnimonas. Next base: position 1,576 of record CAMTXV010000080.1, read on the forward strand.
GACCGGCGCGCAGGTAGCGCATCTGCGGCCAGATGAGCTTGGCCTGCGCGCTGCGGGCGGCGAGAAACACCACATCGATATCGCCACGGGGCTCCGGCTGCAATTCGGCTTTCACCCCGGCAGTCGCCAGTGCGTTACCGCGCGCCTCGGCGTAGGTGATGCCCAGCAGTCGTTTCAACGCCGCGGTGAAATCAACGGTCTTGATGAGAAAGGTATCGCTCGCCAGCACCGTGCCGCCGCGCTGCTCGAACTGCGCCTTGAAGGCGGCTGCCGCGCGTGCGCCCCAGTCACCCTCCTGCGCGTAGATCACCGCGCGCAGCAGGCTGCGGCCGGCGGCATGGTCGGCGGCTGCGCGGGCTTCGTCTTCGGGGGCGAGTCCAAACGGCACCAGACCTGCGGGCGGCACGCGGCCGGAATCCAGGTAGTTCAGCGCAATCGTGGGCAGCGGCGGCGCACTGCCGGCCAGCTGGGCGACGTCTTCCTTGCGCAAGGGGCCTACCAGTGCAATGGCGCCGCGGTTGAGGCTGCTGCCGATGGCGGCGGCAAGCCCGGTGCTGGTATCCACGGCGACAACCGCAGGGGAGTCGCCCGCACCGCGATTGCGCGCGGCTTCGGCTCCGGCCTGAATGGCCTTCGAAGCGCTGGCCAGCGGCCCGCTCAGCGGCAGCAGCAGGGTGATCTGCCGTGCCGGGCTGGCCGTGCTGGTGGTGACCAGTCCAGCGGCAATCTGCGATTCGCCCGGATGATCGGGGTGGCGCTGCCGCCACTCCTCGAAGGCCTGCAAGGAGGCGCCGGCCTTGGCCAGTTGCATCAGCTCCACCCAGCCGCGGTCGGCGGGCGCGGTCACGGCTGAGAAATCGGTGCTGACCGGCAGCGCGTTGAGCGCGCGCCACAGGGCATCGCGCGCGGCGCTGCGGTCGCTGCCGGTGAGCGCGGTTTCCAGCAGCGCATGGGTGGCGAGAGCTGCCGAAACATCACCGAGCGCGAACTGCGCCTCGGCGCGCTGGCGCAGTTCCGCCTCGATGCTGAGCGGTTCCACCGCCATCACCGGGGCTTCTGGCAGAGGCATCTCGCTGAGGGAGTCCTCCTGGGCGGGTGCGGCGAGCGGCAGCGCCAGAACGAGTGCGGCGCAAAGCGCGGGGATCAACAGGCGCATGGGTCTCGAAGCCTTGGAAGACATGCGTAGAGTATGGCACGCACCCCCTTGAGCCCCGCCGCCGCAATGATTCCTGTCGCTGAAGAAGAACGCCTATTGCCGGGCTGTCTGTATGTGGTCGCCACGCCCATTGGCAATCTGGGCGATCTCTCGCCACGGGCGCTGCGCGTGCTCTCGCAGGTGGATGCGCTCTGCGCCGAAGACACCCGCACCACCGCGCAGCTGCTCTCGCACTTCGGCGTCGCCAAGCCCATGAAGGCCCTGCATGACCACAACGAGACGCGCATTGCGGTCGATGTGGTGGCGCAGTTGCAGTCCGGCAAGACGCTGGCGCTGGTCAGCGATGCCGGCACCCCGCTGGTGTCGGACCCCGGCTATGCGCTGGTGGATGCCGCACGCAGTGCCGGGCTCACCGTGCAGGCCATCCCTGGCCCCTGTGCGGTGACCACCGCGCTCAGCATGGCCGGCCTGCCCACGGACGAATTCCTGTTTGCCGGGTTCATGCCCGCCAAGCCCAGCGCCCGTCGCGCGCGCCTGCAAGCACTGGCCGCCGAGCCGCGCACCTGGGTCATCTACGAAGCGCCACACCGCATCGCCGAATGTGTGGACGACCTTGCGCAGATTCTTCCACCCGAACGACTGGTGTTTCTCGCCCGCGAACTGACCAAGCGCTTCGAACAGAGCGTGCGGCTGCCCGCCCGAGAGCTGCCGGCCTGGCTGGCGGCCGATGCCAACCGGCTGCGCGGCGAGTTCGTCATTGCCGTGGCGGGTGCGCCGCCTCGCCTGGAGGTCACCTCGCTCGATGCCCGGCAGCTGCTGCAAGCGCTGCTGACAGAACTGCCGCCGGCCAAGGCCGCCCGGCTGGCCGCCACGCTCACTGGCGAAAAGCGGCAAACGCTCTACCAATGGGCCATTGAATTGGGTGGGACTGACCCACAAAACTAACCACGGTGTAAGGCTTGACCCGACTCCACCCCCTCGGGATACGATGGCTTGGCTCGTTTTTCGCATCTTGAAGATCGCAGGAACGACGATGGCACTCTGGGCGGTCTGCACAAAGACCCAGAGGCCCGCAACTGAGAAGGCAAACCTCAACCGGTGGAGAAGACCCGATGCGTTGGACGGCATGGCCCGCGGCGGCATGGATGATCGGCAGTTTGTGGATGGCTCCCTCGCTGGCCCAGGCGGCCACCGAGCGCGTGTATGAAGGCCTGCTGCCGACAGAGGAAAAAAGATTCGTATTGCCCGCCATGCCCGACGAGCGCGGCCGCACTGAGTGCGTGCAGCTGCTCAAGAGCCTGATGGATGCGCCCCGCACCCTGATGTGGAAAGAAGGCCGCAAGCTCAAGGCCAGCTGGGAGGCATTGCAGCCGGGCACCGCCATTGCCACCTTCAAGAAGGGCCAGTACCCGCAAAAGGGCAAGAAGCGGGGCAGCAAGCACGCCGCCATCTTTCTGCGCGCCAGCGAGGCGGGCATTTATGTGCTCGACCAGTTCGCCGGCCGCCAGGCAGCCGAGGAGCGCTTCATCCCCTGGCACAACCCGCGCGACAAGAGCCCCTCGAACAACGCGGCGGCCTATTCGACGGTGCGCTGGTAAGACTTTCGATTGCGGATTGCGGATTGCGGATTGCGGATTGCGGATTGCGGGCTGAACCCGTGGCGCGGCGCGCGGCGATAATGCGCGGCTATGACCTCCGCCACCGCCGCGACTGACGAATCTCCCTACGCGGCCCTGCGCTACCCAGAGTTCCGTCGCCTGATCGGCGCGGTGTTTCTGCTCACGCTGGCCCTGCTCGCGCAGCAGGTGGCGCTGGGCTACGAGCTGTACCTGCTCACTCGCGACCCGCTCACGCTCGGCTTCATCGGGCTGGCCGAGGCACTGCCCTTCATTGCGCTCGCCCTGGTGGGTGGGCACCTGGCCGATCGACGCGAGAAGCGCACGCTGCTGCTTGTCTCGCTCGGCGTCATTGCGCTCGGTTCGCTGGTGCTGCTGCTGCTCTCGCTCGCCAGTGTGCGCGCGGCGCTGTCGCAAACCGCGCTGCTGCTGTGCATCTATGCGGTGATTGCGCTCATTGGGCTGGCGCGTGGCATCTACTCGCCGGCGGCCTCGGCGCTGAAATCGTTTCTCGTGCCGCGCGAACTGTTCGCAAACGCCTCCACCTGGTCTTCCGCCGGCTGGCAGGGCGGGGCCATTCTGGGACCGGTGGCCGGGGGCTTGCTGTATGCAGCCTTCGGGCTCGAAGGCACCATGCTGGCCTGCCTGCTGCTCATTGCCGCCGCCGGTCTGATGCTGGCGGGCATCAAGCCGCGCGGGGTTGTGGCCTCCACGGAAGCGCAGGGCTCGCTGGCCGAGTCGCTGCGCGAGGGCATTGCCTTCGTGAAGCGCACGCCGATCATCCTGTACTCGATTTCGCTCGATCTCTTCTCGGTGCTGTTCGGCGGCGTGGTCGCCATCCTGCCGGTGTTTGTTGAAGACGTGCTGAAAGTGGGGCCGACGGAGCTGGGCATTCTGCGGGCCGCGCCGGCAGTGGGCGCGGTACTCACCATTTTTCTGTGTGCCTATGTGCCGCCCACCCGCCAGCTCTGGCGCAATCTGCTGCTGGCCGTGGCGGGCTTTGGCGTGGCCACACTGGTGTTTGCGCTCTCGCCCTATTTCTGGCTTTCCGCCTTCGCCTTGTTTCTCACCGGCGCCTTCGATTCGGTGAGCGTGGTCATCCGCGGCACCATCCTGCAGGTATTCACGCCCGATCACCTGCGCGGGCGCGTGCAGTCGGTCAACAGTGTGTTTCTGTCGTGCTCGAACGAGATTGGCGCCTTCGAGAGCGGGCTGGCGGCGCGCTTCATGGGGGCTGTGCCCAGCGTGGTGTTTGGTGGGGCCATGACCCTGGGCATTGTTGCCGCAGTGGCCGTGCGTTCAGGCAAACTGCTGAAAATTAAAATAGGGAATCAGGGATGAATCTCGCACCGATGTCGCCGGCCGAATGGCGCGCTGCAGGACGCAGCTTTCCGCACAAGGGCCACCAGATCTTTTACCGCGACAGCGGCGGCAACAAGCCGGCGCTGCTGCTGATTCACGGCTTTCCCACCGCCTCCTGGGACTTCTACCGCGTGTGGGATGCCCTGGCCGAGCGCTATCGCGTACTGGCGCCCGATCTCATCGGTTTCGGCTATTCCGCCAAGCCTCGGGACTACCCCTATTCGCTGGTGGACCAGGCCGAGCTGTGCGGCAACCTCTGCGCCCGCCAGCAGCTCACCGAGGTGCATGTGCTGGCCCACGACTACGGCGTGAGCGTGGCGCAGGAACTCATCACCCTGCACGAGCAGGGGCGTGGCGCCATCCGGCTCAAGTCCGTCACCTTCCTGAACGGCGGACTGTTCCCGGAAACCCACCACCCCATCTTCATGCAGAAGCTCCTGCGCTCGCCGCTGGGTCCCCTGCTGGCAATGGCGATGAGCGAGAAAAAGCTGGCCGAGAGCCTGCGCAAGGTGTTTGGCCCCCAAACCCCGCCCAATGCCCAGGAATGCGCCGCGTTCTGGCAGCTGGTGAGCCACAACCGCGGCACCGGCGTGATGCCCCGGCTCATCCGCTACATCGACGAGCGGCGCCAACAGCGCGCACGCTGGATTCCCGCCATGCAGTTCACCCGCGTGCCGATGCGGCTCATCAATGGCCCGATGGATCCAGTCTCGGGCGAGCACATGGCGGCGCGCTATCACGAGCTGATCCCCAACCCCGACATCGTGCTGCTGCCGGGCATCGGCCACTACCCGCAGGTGGAAGCCCCCGACCAGGTGCTGCAAGCCTTCTTCGAGTTTCAGGACCGGCTCACCGCAGCCGGGCAGAGGTTGTAATGCAGCATCTCTGGCGCGCGGTGAAATGGCTCTGGCGGGTGCTCACCGAGCTGGTGCCGATCTGGCTGTTGCAGGTGGTGGTGTGGGTGCTGGTGCATGTGCTGTACCGCATCCGCACCCAGGGCCTGCACCACATTCCCGAGCAGGGTGCGGTGGTGATTGCCTGCAACCATGTGAGCTTTGTGGATGCGCTGCTGATGGGCGGCCTGCTGCCAAGACCGCCGCGCTTCGTGATGTACCACAAGATCTACAAGCTGCCGGTGATGAACCTGCTGTTCCGCGCCGCGCGGGTCATCCCCATTGCACCGGCCAAGGAAGACCCGGTGCTGCTCGAAGCCGCCTACAAGGCCATTCGCGAGGCGCTCAACAACGGCGAGCTGGTGGGCATTTTCCCCGAAGGGGGCCTGACGCCCGATGGCAGCATCCAGCCCTTCAAGCCCGGCATCGAGAAAATCCTGGCGGCCAATGCCGTACCGGTGGTGCCCATGGCACTGCAAAACCTCTGGGGCAGCATGTGGAGCAAGCAGGACTCGCGCCTGCGCCGCACGCGGCTGCCGCGCCGTTTTCGTGCCGCGATTGGTCTGGTGGCCGCAGCACCCATTCCGCCCGAGCTGGTCACGGCCGAATCGCTCGAAGTACAGGTGCGGGTACTGCGCGGCGACGCGGCGTGAATCTGCACCAGCTCAACCTCAGCTTCGATGCGCGGCAGGACCGCCTGCTGCTGAGGGTGAGCACCACCAGCGAGCAGGAGTTTCGCTTCTGGCTCACCCGCCGGCTGGTGCAGCGGGCCTGGGCGCCCCTGGTGACGCAGTTGGCGGCCTTACCCACCGCTGCGGCTGCCGCTGCGGTGGCCAGCGCGCCGCTGGAGTTTCGTCACGCCGCCGCCGTGCAGCAGGCCGATTTCAAGTCCCCGTACGTGGCCGAGGGCAAAACGCCGGCCGTCTCGCCCGAGCCGCTGCTGGTCATCCAGTTTGCGCTGCAATCGCTCGCGCGGGACCGCTACGAAATGACGCTGACCTCTGATACCGGCGTGCGGGTGAGCGTGAAGCTGGCCGCCCCCGTACTGCATGGGCTGGTGCAACTGCTACAGGACGTCAGCCGCGGTGCGGAGTGGGGTTTGTCGCTGGCGCTGCCAGCGGCCGCGATGGCGAGCACGGCCATCAACTGAGCCCGGGCGCCGCCGCGGTCGTCCTCCTGCGTTTCAGTAGTCGAGGTCCAGCGCGCCGCAGAGCCAGTCCAGCATGGGGCTCAGGGCCTTGTAGTGGCTAATGACCAGCGGCAGCAGTTGGTCCGAACAGATTTCCGCCTGGGTCAGCTTCGCGCTGCCGATGAAGTCCTTGCGCTTGAGGTCGGTGATCAGCTCGTGCGCGGGGTCGAAGCCCGCGGGTGGGCGCTGCAGGCTGTCGCCATCGAGCGAGTAGTAGCGCGTGAAGGGGGCCGCTTGGGTGGCCTTTTTCCAGCTCGCGGGGTTGCTGACGAGATAGGCGCGCACACGCTTCAGGGTTTCCGGCTGCGGGTGCCAGAGCCCGCCGCCAATGAAGCAGGCGCCCGGTTCGATGTGCAGATAGCAGCCCGGCGCATCGAGCCGGCCCATCATCGCGTTGCTGCCACTGCTGCGCGCCACCGCCTTGGTCGCCGCGTGATAGAAGCTCAGCCCCGCGTGAGTCTTGTAGGGTGATTTGTCGCTCGCGAAGCGGGTATCGCGGTAGATGCGAAACAGCGAGCCCCCCACGGGCTTGGGACTGGCCACCAGCTGCGGGCTGATCTTCGCCAGCGGTGCAGCCAGATCGCTGATGAAGGCCAGGCAAGGCGCCTTCACGGCGGCCTCGTAATCGGCCTTGTGCTCGGCAAACCATTCCTTGCTGTTGTTGGCAGCAAGCGCCTTCAGAAACTTGAATGTCGCCGGGGTGAAGTAGGGGCTGGCCATGCGCGGCACTCCGTCAAAAGTCGTCGCGCAAATCTAGCTCAGCGAGGTGTCTTGCGGTGCGGGCTCTGGCAAGGTCGGCCCACATCAATCCTCAAGAGACTGGAGACCTCACCATGAACATGCCCGTCAACGCCCCAGGCCATGCCAGCCTCGCCAAGGTGCGTGATCGCGTCAGCCCCGCCGAATGGCAGCTGCGCTGCGACCTCGCTGCCGCCTACCGTCTGGTGAAGCTGTTTGGTTGGGACGACCTGGTGTTTACGCACATCTCGGCCCGCGTGCCCGGGAGTGATCACCATTTTTTGATCAACCCCTACGGCTTCATGTTCGAGGAGATCACCGCCAGCTCGCTGGTGAAGATCGACATCGAAGGCAAGTCCGTGGACGAGACGCCGTATTTCATCAACCCGGCAGGCTTCACCATCCACAGCGCCGTGCATGCCGCGCGCGAAGATGCAGGCTGTGTGCTGCATGTGCATGCGGTGAACGGCATTGCGGTGTCGGCGCAGGCCGGTGGCCTCTTGCCCATCTCGCAGCAATCGCTGTTCGTGCTTTCAAGTCTCGGCTATCACGGCTACGAGGGCGTGGCACTCAACCCCGAGGAGAAGCCGCGCCTGGTGGCGGACCTGGGCAGCAACAACTATCTGATGTTGCGCAACCACGGTCTGCTCACGGTGGGCAGCACCATCGCCGATGCCTTCCTTTTCATGTACCTGTTCGAGAGCGCCTGCATGATCCAGGTGCGCGCGCAGGCGGGTGGCGGCCCGCTCACGCCCATTGCGCAGCCGCTGGTGGATGGCATCAAGGCGCAGGCCGCGGCCGTGACCAAAGGCCTGGGCGGGGCGCTGGCCTGGCCCGGCTTGCTGCGGCGACTGGAGCGCGTGAATCCCGGCTGGGATCAGTAGCGCGCTTTCAGCAAGCCCCGTAGCGCCCGCGCAAAGCCCAGATGCAGGGGCAGCAGTAGCGCGATCCACGTCCAGTGCTGCTGCGCGCCCGGCAGCAGCGAGAGCGGCAGCGTCAGCAGCGCGGCAGCGGCAAACACGCCGGCCAGGGTGGCGTGCCAGCGTTTTGGCTGCCAGCGTGCCGAAAAGCTGCTGACCACTGCCGGCAACAGCAGCAGCGCCAGTGGCGGCAGCAACAGCAGATTGCGGTTGGCCCACATGACCCAGTGCTCGGTGAGGGTCCATACCGCCAGCGAGATGAGCCCGCCCAGACTGCACAGCAGCATGAGCGCCGTGGCAATGACGGCAAAGCCGTAGCGCGCCAGGGCATTGCGGCGGCGCGCAGCCAGGAGCGGCAGGGCCGCGCCCAGCAGCAGGCCAGGCGCCAGGGTGAGCGGCAGCAGATTCAGCGGCGCTGCGGGGGCCACCGGCGAGCGGGCGTCCTGCAGCAGCGCGATCTCCTGCAGTACCACTGGCCGGCCATCGATACGCATCGTGCGCAGCGCCTGCATGAGCACTTCCGGTACGAAGCTCTGCTGCCAGACGTTGAGCGGCGCATCGCCTGCCGGGCCCATGATGAGATCCATGCCTGCCATCAGGAAGGGAATGGGGGTCACCAGCCGTGTGGCTTCAAAGCGGTAGCTCACCCCGGCGGCCTGTGCCTCCAGCGGCGCTTGCAGCGCGCCGCCCAGCACGCGGTTGACGGCATCGCGCACGCGGGTGGAGCAGTTGTCGCGAAAGTAGTCGTAGCGGTATTCGGCCTGGTCGGGCTGGGCGTTGCGGTCAAGCGCGCGGGCCAGTTGCAGACGCTGCCCGGCGTCGAGATTGAGCACCTGCTGCTGCACCCAGCGACCCTCGCTGGCGTAGAGCGCGAGCGTGCGCTCCAGCGAGTCGACATCGAGCCGGTACAGCATGTGGCCGCGTGCGAAGTTGAGGAAGAAGTTCTTCTGGAAGAAATCGAACATGCCGTAGTTGTAGACGGCATTGGCCCCGGTGGCGGTGTTCTCCACCAGCAGGGCGTTGTGACCAAAGCGCTGCCAGTAGGTGGTGCCGGGGGCAAAGGTGAGCACGCTGACGCGCAGGTTCTCGCCAGGGTGGGGCGCTGCGGCTGCGGCCTGCTGTGCCGTGGCGCCGCCGGAGAACAGCAACGCCAGCATCAGCACCACCGCTGCCAGGGCGCTCTGCATGGTGTTCAGTCTTGCGCCAGCAACACTTGCAATTGCTGCACGCGGCGCGAGTCGGCGCGCTGCACGCTGATCTGGAATTTGCCGAGCTTGATGCTCTCGCCGCGCCGCGGCATGTGGCCAAACTCCGCCACCACCAGGCCGCCGATGGTGTCGAACTCCTCGTCGCTGAACTCCGCCTCGAAGTGTTCGTTGAACTCGGCAATGGGGGTGAGCGCATTCACCAGGAAGCGACGCTCGTCCTGCCGCACGATGTTGGCTCCGGTGGCCTCGTCGTGTTCGTCGTCAATCTCGCCGACGATGGTTTCCAGAATGTCTTCGATGGTCACCAGCCCGCCGATGCCGCCGTATTCATCGGCCACCACCGCCATGTGCTGGTGGTTGCGCTTGAAGTCCTTGAGCAGCACGTTGACGCGCTTGGACTCCGGCACGAACACTGCCGGGCGCATGACGCGGGCGAGGTCGAAGGTTTGCGAGGCGCTGGTGAACTTGAGCAGATCCTTGGCGAGCAGAATGCCGAAGATTTCGTCCTTGGTATCGCCAATCACCGGATAGCGGGAGTGGCCGGATTCGATCACGGCGGCGAGGATGGCTTCCAGCGACCAGTCGCGCTCGATGCAGACCATTTGCGAGCGGGGGACCATGATGTCGCGGGCCTGCAGCTCGCGGGTTTCGAATACGCCCTCGATCATGCGGGCGGCGTCGGCATCGACCAGCCCGTCTTCCTGCGCGCCTTCCAGCAGTTCCTGAAGGTCTTCGCGGGTGCGGGGGCCGCCAATCAGGCGGTTGGTCAGGCGCTTCCACCAGGAGATCGGAAGAGCACACGTCTGAACTC
>CAMTXV010000081.1:0-29103 GCA_947085665.1 uncultured Sinobacteraceae bacterium
CGCCCGGCCCGCAGTTGCCGGCCGAGGTCATTGAGCAAACTGCCGCAATCTACGCCGAAGCCGAAGCTCGGCTCACCACATGACCATCGCGCTCTGGTGCGTATTGGCTGCGGCCTTCCTGCCGTATCCCTTCACCTTGGCGGCCAAGTGGAGTCGGCGCTTCAGCAACCGGGCGCCGCGGGTGTATCTGGAAAGTCTCGCCGGTTGGCAGCAGCGCGCGCACTGGACGCAGCTCAACAGCTTCGAGGCATTCCCACCCTTTGCGGCGGCTGTGCTGGTCAATCACCTGCTGTTGGGAGCCAACAGCACGGCAGACGCCGTGGCGCTGGCCTTCATCGGACTGCGCGTTGCGTATGGCTTGTTCTACATTGCCGATCTGGCGCTGCCGCGGTCCATCGTGTGGTTCGCGGCGAGCCTTTGCAGCGTTTCACTATTCGTTCTGGCCGCCTGAGGGCTTTACACCATGCAGATCAAGGTTGAGATCGAGGTCAAACCCGAGGAGCTGCGCCGCTTCCTGGGCCTGCCGGATGTGGCGGGCTTGCAGGAAGACCTCATGGCCTTTCTCAAGGACAAGGTCGGGCAGGCCAGCGATGGTCTGAGTCCGGCAGCTGATTTCGTGCGCGGCAATCTCGAAAACCTGAAGAGTTCGTCTGCGGTGCAGCGCTTGCTCTCGTCGGTGAAGGTGCGGGTGAGCGAACCCGAGCCGCCGCCACCACCCACTAGAAAGCGCAGGGCCAAATCAGCGGCGGGCAGCAAGGCCGGCCGGTCGGCTGCCAAGAAAAAACCCGCGCCGTAGTCAAACGAAGCGGGTTTGGAAACGCGATGCGGGTGGTTTCAGGCGGCGCGCTTCAGGCCTGCGCTGCGGCGCAGGTCGCTGCCAAAACCGCTCAGCAGCGCACGACGCAGGCTGTGGTCGCGACGAAGCCGGGCATGGGTATCGGGCAGCAGGTCAATCTGGTCACGCAGCAATTCGCCCAGGTTGCGCGCGCGGCGGGCAATGAGCAGGCGCTCGCGCAGGCCGGCCAATTGGTTATCGAGCGCGGTGTTTTCGTGCTCGACCAAGACCTGAAGGCCGTCGAAAGCGGTGTGAATCATCTGGCTTGCCTTGATCTGTTTGAGTGTCATAAAGGCTCGTAAAGCAAAAACGGGACCGGTGTTGAGCCGACCCCGTTGGTGTGCTGAGCCTGCGGCGGTTGGGGTCTGGCGACCCCGCCGCAGGATGGCCTTGGCAGCCTTAGACCTTCTTGGCAGCAGCCTTGACGGTCTTGGTCGCGGACTTCACGGCCTTCTTCACTTCGGTTTCGGTCTTGGCGGCAGCGGCCTTGACGGTCTTCTTGGCTTTGGCCATGGTCGGTTCGCCGTTCAGCGTGGCGACGATGGTGCTGTAGCCGCCTTCGAAGGTCTTGACCAGCTCGCCACGGGTGTCGAGCAGGGTCTGCACGGTGCTGTTGAAGGCTTCAACGGCGGGGGTGGTGGCAGGAATGTAGGCAACGGGGTTGGCGAACACGGCCTGCACGCCGTCCTTGGTGGCCTTCTCGAAGCTCACCTTCGCGCCGCTGAACAGCTGCGTGGCGGCGTCGGCGTTGGTCTTGGCGATCGTGGTGGCGGTTTCGATCACGATGCTGTTGGCGGTTTTGAGCGTGTCAAAACCAATCGTGGCAACTTCCTGGCCCTGGGCTGCGATCTTCTCGGCGCGGCCGGTGACTTCGGTGATGAGAGACTGGACATCCATGGCGAAACTCCGTGTTTGTGGTGAAGGCAAAAAGGGGCAAATGGCATTATGTTGCAATGCAGCATTTGTTGCGGTGCATCATAAAAGTGCATCCCCAAGGTGTCAAGCGCGAATTGTTCAGGCTTGTCAAGCACTTGCTCACTTTCACTGCGATAGCATCGGCCAATGATCAAAGCCATTCAGAGCCTGCGCATTCGTTTGTGGTCGTTCAAGCCCGTCAGCCGGCTGGGCCGTCTGGGTATTGAGGTGCTCCGTGCAAGCGACGCCTTGGTTGCTGTTTTTGCGCAAGGCAAGCTTTCGCTTTGGGCTATGAGCCTGGTCTACACCACCCTGCTGTCGCTCACGCCGTTTCTGGCGCTGGGGTTCTCCTTACTGAAAGCGCTGGGCGCGCATAACAGCTTGGAGCCGGTGTTGCTGGAAGCCCTCAAGGGGCTTGGCCCGGCCCAGGCGGAGCAGGTGGCCAGCACGGTGGTCAGTTTCGTCTCCAAGGTGGAGGTGGGTGTGCTGGGCTCGCTGGGCGTGGCGCTGCTGCTGTATTCGGCGATTTCACTGATCCAGAAGGTCGAGGGCGCCTTCAATGAGGTTTGGCAGGTGGAAAACCCGCGCGGAATCTCAGCGCGCCTCACGGAGTATCTCGCTGTGCTTACGGTCGGGCCGGCACTGGTCTTCACGGCACTGGGACTCACTGCCGGGGCGCTGAACGGGGAGTGGGCCAGCTGGCTTTCGCATATCGAGCCGATGGGCTTCTTCATTTATGTGGTTGCGGCACTCCTGCCGTATCTGCTCATCGTTGGCGTCTTCACCTTTCTGTATGCGTTCGTGCCGCAGGCCAGGGTTGGAGCCCGCGCCGCCTTCATTGGCGGCGTGGTGGCGGGCCTGCTGTGGCAAACGCTGAGCTATGTCTTCGCGGCTTTCGTGGCGGGCGCCACCGACTACAACGCCATCTACTCGGGTTTCGCCATCGTGATCTTCGTGCTGATCTGGCTCTATGTGGGCTGGCTGGTGCTGCTGGCGGGCTGCCAGGTGGCCTATTACGTGCAGCACCCGGCGCGCATGAATCCGCTGCTGACGCCGGTGATGCACGCGGGCCGGGCGCGCGAGCAGGCGGGGCTTTCGGTGATGGCCCAGGTGGGCCTGCGGTTTCTCAAGGGGGAGCCGCCGGCCAGTCGCGAAACATTGGCGCGTGAACTGGGGTTATCCGAAACCGCCACGCAGGCGCTCTGCCTGCCGCTGATTGCGGGGGGCTATCTCGCCGAGAGCGGTGCCACCCTGTTGCTGGCGCGTGATCCGGCCAGCTACGACCTCTCTGCCCTATGGCGCCACTTGCGCGGCGTGCGCCCGGAGCAGGGCGCGGTGGCGGGCATCTCGCGCTGGCTGGATGACGCCGAGGCCGCCGTCATCGCGCAGGGAAAACTGCCGTTCCGCGATTGGCTGGTGCTGGAGGCGCGCGACAGGACTCATTCCGCGGCTGGCGAAATGCCAGCCAGTTCCCAATAATGCGGCGCAATTCGGACGCCATAAGTCCACGCAAGTCCGCCGCAGGGCGGACTCAAGAACCCATCCAGCACCGTAACGGGACCCACTATGAAGACGCGAGGAGAGGAGATGAGCGTGGCTGATCACGTTTGGCTCAAAGAGTACCCGGCCAGCGTGCCGCACGAGGTCGAGCTCAACACTTACGCATCGGTGGCCGATGTCGTGGAGAAGAGTTGCGAGAAATTCCGCAAGCTCACGGCCTTCGAGTGCATGGGCACGTCGATGAGCTACGACGACGTCGACCGGCTGTCGCAGGATTTCGCCAGTTATCTGCAGAACGTATTGCAGCTCAACAAGGGCGACCGCGTGGCGGTGATGATGCCCAACCTGCTGCAGTACCCCGTCGCCATCTTCGGCATTCTGCGTGCCGGCATGGTGGTGGTGAACGTCAACCCGCTCTACACGCCGCGCGAGCTGGAACACCAGCTCAAGGACTCTGGCGCGAAAGCCATCGTCATCGTCGAGAACTTCTGCACCACCCTGCAGGAAGTGCTGGCCCGCACGCCGGTCGAGGCGGTGCTCACCACGCAGCTGGGCGACATGGCGCCCTTCCCCAAGAGCCTGATCACCAACTTCGTGGTCAAGCGCGTGAAGAAAATGGTGCCGGCCTGGGAGCTGCCGGGTGCCATCCCCTTCCGCACCGCGCTCGCCCGCGGCAAGGCGCAACCCTACAACCGGGTGGGCCTTACGCACGACGACGTGGCGTTTTTGCAATACACCGGGGGTACCACGGGGCTGTCGAAGGGCGCGACGCTCAGCCACGGCAACATCGTCGGCAACCTCATGCAGATGCGCGCCTGGATGGGCAGCCAGCTCGCCGAGGGCGAAGACCTCATCATCACCGCGCTGCCGCTGTACCACATCTTCGCGCTCACGGTGAATTGCCTGCTGTTTGTGAGCGTGGGCGGCAAGAACGTGCTCATCCCCAACCCGCGCGACATGCCGGGCTTCGTGAAGGAACTCGCCAAGCACCCGTTCACCGCGTTCACCGGTGTGAACACGCTGTTCAACGGGCTGCTCAACACGCCCGGCTTCAACGAACTGGATTTCTCCACCCTCAAGTTCACGGTGGGTGGCGGTGCGGCTGTGCAGCAGTCGGTGGCCGAGAAATGGCGTGCGGCGACGGGCAAGGCGCTGACCGAGGGCTACGGTTTGTCAGAGACCTCGCCCGGCGTCTGCTTCGGCCCGCTCGACAAGCCGGACTGGAACGGCACCATCGGCCTGCCGCTCCCCGGCACCTTCGTGAGCCTGCGCGATGACGACGACAACGTCGTCGCGGTGGGCGAACCCGGCGAGTTGTGCGTGAAGGGACCGCAGGTGATGCGCGGCTACTGGAAGAAGCCCGAAGACAACGCCAAGTCTTTCACCAAGGACGGCCTGTTCAAGACCGGCGACGTGGCCACCATGGACGCCAAGGGCTACTTCAAGATCGTCGACCGCAAGAAGGACATGATCCTGGTCAGCGGCTTCAACGTGTATCCCAACGAGATCGAGGATGTGGTGGCCCGCCACCCCGGCGTGCTCGAATGCGCTTGCATCGGCGTGCCGGATGCCAAGACCGGCGAGGCGGTGAAGGTGTTCGTGGTGAAGAAGGACGCCGCACTCACCGCCGAAGCGCTGAAGGAGCACAGCAAGGCGCTGCTCACCGGCTACAAGGTGCCGAAGGCCTTCGAGTTCATCGAGGCCCTGCCGAAGAGCAATGTCGGCAAGATTCTGCGCAAGGAATTGCGCGGCAAGTGAGCTGAGCGCGGCAACAAAAAAGCGGCCCATCGAGGCCGCTTTTTTGTTGCCGCAGGGCAACGAGTCAGGCGCTCTTGGCGTCGGGCAGCGTGATGTTCATTTCCAGCACGTCGAGACCATCCTCGTGCTGCACGTTGACCTTTACGGCCGCATCAGCCACCTGCACATACTTGCGGATCACGGCCAAGAGCTCGGCCTGCAGCTGCGGCAGATAGCTGGGGCCGGCCGCGCTGTTGCGGCCGTCCTGGTCGCGTTGCCAGGCCACGGCCACCATCAGGCGGTCGCGCGCGGTCTGCGCGGTGGCTGGTTTCTTGGTGCGGAAAAAACTCATCAGATCCATGACGAGCCTCCAATCAATTGTTGAAGAGCTTGGAGAAGAAGCCCTTCTTTTCGACGTGCATGAAACGGTGCGGGCGATCTTCGCCGAGGAAACGTGCGACCAGATCGGTATACGCCAGGCCCGCCTCGCTCAGGGCGTCGGCAATCACCGGCGTGCCGGCGTTGGAAGAGGTGAGCACCGAGGGACTCTCGGGGATGATGCCGAGCAGCGGAATGGCGAGGATGTCCTGCACATCCTTCACCGACAGCATCTCGCCCTTTTCGACACGCGCCGGGTTGTAGCGAGTGAGCACCAGGTGCTCCTTCACCTTGATGCCGCGCTCGGCATTGCGGGTCTTGGCCTGCAACAGGCCCAGCACGCGGTCGCTGTCGCGCACCGAGCTGACTTCCGGGTTGGTGACGATGAGTGCTTCGTCGGCGAAATACATGGCGTGGTGCGCACCTTTCTCGATGCCGGCAGGCGAGTCGCAGATGATGTACTCGAAGCCTTCGGAGGCGAGATCATTCAGCACTTTCTCAACGCCTTCGAGCGTCAGCGCATCCTTGTCGCGGGTCTGGCTGGCGGCCAGGATGGAGAGGTTGTCGTAGGTCTTGTCGCGAATCAGCGCCTGGCGCAGATTGGCTTCGCCCTGCAGCACGTTGACGAAGTCGAACACCACGCGCCGCTCGCAGCCCATGATGAGATCGAGGTTGCGCAGGCCCACGTCGAAATCGATGACTGCCACCTTTTTGCCGCGGGCTGCCAGGCCGGTGGAAAACGAGGCGCTGGTGGTGGTCTTGCCCACGCCGCCCTTGCCGGAGGTGGTGACGATGATCTTGGTCATGTGATTCCTTGTGAGTCCCTGATGAGTCGTTTTGTAATTAGGCCAGCGGCTCAATCACGAGCTTGCCTTGATGCAGCAGAACCTGGGTGGCTTCGCCGCTTTTGGCGTGCTTGATCTGATCGGCCACGGCGTAGACGCCAGCGACTGCCACCAGCTCCGCTTCGAAGCGACGGGCGAAGACCCGGGCGGTGTCGTCGCCCCTGGCGCCGGCCAGTGCGCGGCCACGCAGCGGCCCATAGACGTGCACGCAACCGTCGGCAATCACCTCTGCCCCGGGGCTTACGGCGGAGAGCACCACGAGATCAGCATCTTCGGCGTAGATCTGCTGGCCCGAACGCACCGGCTCGGTGATGACCCGGGTGGAACGGCGGGCGGCAATGGCCTCGGCGGGCGCGGCGCGTGCGGGCTCGGGAGCGGTCTCGCTGCGGCTGCGGCTGTCCTTGGGCACCACCACCAAACCTGCGGCGAGGGCGCTGGCGGTGAGCGGTCCATCGGTCACGCCCAGAGGGCGAATGCCAGCCGCACGCAAGACGGTCAGCAGCGCAGGCAGATCCAGCTCGGTATCGGATTCGAGCACCGCCAGCATGCCTTTCAAGGCGTGGGGCATCTGCCTGGCCAGCTCGTCAAGCTGGGCCTGGATGGCGGCGGGGCTGGCATCCAGCACCCGGATGCGGGTGGCCGGCAGCATGCGGCCTTTGAGTTCTAGCGCAGCAGTGGAACGGGCCATTGGGTATTCAGTTCGCGATGCGAGAGTCTACACCGTGGCACGGGCGCCCAGCGTCTGGCCTGCGTTTTGCGAGACAGCGTGATAGCGTTTCGATACGTCAATAAAAAGCGCACTGGAAAAAGAGCAAATGGCCGTTGAGTGGCGCAATTACGACAGCAAACAACATTTCGACGAACTCTTGAACGCCAAGGGTTTGCCTCGTGCTGGCGCGGAGCGGCTGCTGGCGTATCTCGCCGCCCTGTCGCCCAAGGATCTGGCCGAGCGGCAGCTCGCCGCCGATCTCGCTATCAAGGTGATGGGCGTGACCTTCACGGTCTACACCGAGGGCAAGAATGTTGACCGGGCCTGGCCCTTCGACATCATCCCGAGAATCATCCCCGCCAAGGAGTGGGAGCGCACCGAAGCCGGCCTGAAACAGCGTGTGGCCGCGCTCAACCATTTCATTCAGGACGTCTACAGCGCCCGTCGCATCATCAAAGACGGTGTGTTTCCGGAGTCGGTGCTGGCGGAGTCGGTGAACTTTCGCCCACAGTGCGTTGGCGTGAAGCCGCGCGGCGGCATCTGGGCACACATCTGTGGCAGCGACCTGGTGCGCGATGGCGACGGCACGCTGTATGTGCTGGAGGACAATCTGCGGGTGCCGAGTGGTGTGAGCTACATGCTGGAAAACCGTCTGGTCACCAAGCGCGTCTGGCCGGAGCTGTTTGAAACCACCACCATCCGTCCGGTGGACGACTACGCCGCCCAGCTTTACGACATGCTCGCGGCCCTCTCGCCACGCCCGCTGGATTCCCCCACGGTGGTGCTGCTGACGCCCGGCATCTACAACAGCGCCTACTTCGAGCACGCCTACCTCGCCCAGCAAATGGGCGTGGAACTGGTTGAAGGCTCCGATCTGGTGGTGGACGACGACGACTGCGTGCACATGCGCACCATCCACGGCGTGCGGCGTGTGGATGTGATCTACCGCCGTGTAGACGACCTCTTTCTCGACCCCGAGGCCTTCAGGCCCGACTCCATTCTGGGAGCGCCAGGCCTCATGCGGGCGTGGATGAAGGGCAAGGTGGCCTTGGCCAACGCACCCGGCGCCGGTGTGGCCGACGACAAGGTGGTCTACGCCTACGTGCCGGCCATGATCAAGTACTACCTGGGCGAGGAGCCGATCCTGCCGAACGTGCCGAGCTATCTGTGCATGGATGAAAAGCAGAAGAAATATGTGCTCGCCAACCTCGACAAGCTGGTGGTGAAACCCGCCAACGAATCCGGCGGCTACGGCATGCTCATCGGCCCTCGCTCCACGCCTGCCGAACGCGAGAAGTTTCGCGAGCTGATCGAAAAGAACCCGCGCAACTACATGGCCCAGCCCACCCTCGCGCTTTCCACCGCACCCACCATTACGGATGAGGGTGTGCAGCCGCGGCATCTCGATTTACGCCCTTTCATTCTCAGCAAGCCCGATGGCGATGCTTACGTCACCACTGGCGGCCTCACCCGGGTGGCCATGGTCAAGGGCTCGCTGGTGGTCAACAGCTCGCAGGGTGGTGGCAGCAAAGACACCTGGATCGTTGATCTCGACGGCCCTGAATCCCAGCAAGCCCAACTGCAGGGAGGGCTGTGAGCATGCTCTCCCGCGTTGCTGACAATCTGTATTGGTTTGGCCGCTACCTGCAGCGCGCCGAAAACACCGCGCGTCTCATCAATGTGCACGCCAACCTGCTGCTCGACCTGCCGCGCAACCTCACGGTGGGCTGGTTGCCACTGCTCGAAATCGCCGGCGCCGACGGACTGTTCAAGACCACGGGTATGGAGCCCACCGAAGACAACGTGGTGCGCTTTCTGATTGTGGATGAGCGCAACCCCGGCGCCATTTTTTCCAGCCTTGATTTCGCCCGCGAGATTGGGCGGGTGTCGCGCGACTGCATTCCGCGCGAAGCCTGGGAGCGGCTGAACGATCTCTTCCTGTTTGTGCAGGAGCGCGGCGAGCGCAGCGTTTCCCGCGCGCGCCGGCAGGATTTTCTGCAAGGCGTGATCAATGGCGCGATGCTGCTGGTGGGTGTGCTCACCTCCAACATGAGCCGCGATGTGGGCTTCCAGTTCCTGCGCATCGGTACGAATCTCGAACAGGCCGACATGACCACGCGCATTCTCGATGTGCGCTCCTCGCGCCTGTTCGTGGCCGATGCCGCGCTCACGCCCTTCGACAACATCCAGTGGATGAGCGTACTGAAATCGCTCACGGCGTATCAGATGTATCGCCGCCATGTGCGCACCCGCGTCAACGGCGCCAACGTGCTGCGCTTTCTGCTGCAGAACCGCCAGTTTCCGCGCAGCGTGAGCTATTGCCTGTCCATGGTGGGCTCGGCGCTGCCCTTTCTGCCGCCCAGTCGCAAGGTCGAGCGCGCCATTGAGCGCACCAAGGCGCTGGTCATGGATGCCAACATTGACGCGCTGCTTGAGCAGTCCGACGGCATTGCGCTGTTCATGGATGAAATCCAGATTGGCCTGGGCCTGGTAGACGACGCGGTGGCTGAGAGCTACTTCCGCATCAACTAAGCCGCAGCAAAACGGTAGAGCGCCAGCAGCGCTACCGAGCGGCCAAAAGAAAACCCCGGAAGGCTGATCGCCGACCGGGGTCAAAACCAACACAACGTTCAGTTCAGGCGCGCGCCTTAGCGGGTGCCCTTGGTGCGGAGTGCATCCGGCGTGAAATCAGCCGGGGTGCGGGCGACGGGCTTGTAGACGATCTTCTCTTCGTTACGCAGCGACAGCGCGATGTAGCGGCCGGACTGCAGGTCGTGCTTCACCTCAAGGCCAGGGGCCAGGAAGGGCACGTCGTAGTAGCCGTAGCTGTGCAGCTCGTCGTAGCGCCAAAGCTGATCGCGGTTGTCGTATTTGTCGATGGCGTGAATGATCCAGCTGTCTTCATCGATGTAGAACGTGCGCTTCTTGTAGAGGTGCGAGGTGCCGGGCTTGAGGTTGGCCTCAACCACCCACACGCGGTGCAGCTCATAGCGCAGCGGATCGGGATTGACGTGGCCGACCTTCAGCACGTCCTTGATCTTCAGCGTCGGGCCGTTGACCTTGTAGGCGTTGTAGGGGATGTACATCTCCTTCTTGCCCAGCAGCTTCCAGTCGTAACGGTCGGTCGCGCCGTTGTACATAAAGAAGTCATCGTTGGTGCGCAGGGCGTCGGCTGCCGTGCCCGGGTTGTCATACACCACCGTGGGCGCCAGGCGCACGCGGCGCTGGCCAGGGTTGTAGGTCCAGGCTTTGCGCGGTGTCTCCACCTGATCGACAAAATCGTGCACCAGCAGGATGGAGCCCGCCAGACGTGCCGGTTCCTTGATGATCTGCAGGAAGTAGAACAGCAGGTTGTCTTCGCGCTGTGCCGGCGTCTTCTTCTGGTTGGAGTAGACGAAGTCGTACTCGTAGTCGAACTTCACCAGGTTGTAGTCGCCGCTGGCCGTGACCGGAGCCTGTGCCCAGGAGGTGGCGTAGGTGTCGCCCTTGTAGACCGTCAGGTGGTTCCAGATCGCCTCAAGCCCGTTTTGCGGGATGGGGAAGGGAACACCGCCATTGGTGCCGGCGATGCCGTTGCCGCCCACCAGCGTGGCCTTGGTGGCATTGCCCTTGGTTTCGGCATAGATGCCAGCCGGGTAGGCCGCGCTGCGCCGTGTGGGATACACGTTCATCTTCCAGCCCGGGTAGCGCTTCATCAGCGCCACAGCACCTGCCGGCAGGTTGTCTTTGTACTTGTCGGAGTTCGCTGCGTTGATGGTGAACAGCAGCTTGTCGTCGGCGAACGGGTCGGGGTAGTGACCGCCGGTAACAAAGCCAGCCGGGATCTTGGTGTTGCCACCCTCCCATGCCGGGATGGTGCCCGCTGCGTTGCCGGCCTTTTCAGCGCCGATGGGAGTCAGGGTGGTGCCGAGCTTTTCAGCCTCGGCAGCAGGCACCGCGGCATGTGCCGTGGTGAAGGTAACGAGCCCGGTGACCAGGCTCGCGGCAATCAATCGAAGTTTCATGAGAGTTCTCCTTGGAGATCAGAATGCGTACGAGACGCTGACAGCGAGGAAGTCGCGGTCCTTGTTGGGGTTGGCGCTGGTGGCGAAATCGGCCGACTGGCCGGCATCACCGGGGGCGCGGGTTGCTGCACGCGGAGGCGTGGCGTTCGGGTCGCCCGGATCCAGCACGAAGCCCGGCGGCACCGGATCGGTACCCGCGTAGGTGCGGCCACCGAAGAAGGTGGTGTAGCCGATATCAGCCTGCCAGCGCTGCAGATAGTTGAAGCCCATGCCCAGCGTGACCGCCTTGGTGCCTTGGTTGAAGTTCGGGCCCACGCCGGTGACATCGTGCGACAGCACCAGACGAGGCGACATCTGCACAGAGCCGATGACGTTGTCGAAGTCCAGGCGGTTGACTAGACGGTAGCCCCAGGAATGGCGCGTGCCGTAACCATTGGCCTGGCAAGAACCGTTCGATACGGCAGCGCGCTGGCCGGCGGTGAAGACGTTGTTGAACACCGCGCAGTTCGGCAGACCTGCACCCGGGCCGTTGAAGGCCAGGCTGCTTTGCTGGTCGAGGAAGTTGTAGCCCACCTCACCCAGCATCACGAACTGGTCTGCGTTCAGCGTCGGGCCAAAGGCGCGGGTCGCGGTGACCTGTGCCTGGTGCACCTTCACGTCGCGCCAGCCCCGCACATAGGTGCCAACCGGCAGCGGCGTCTGCGTGGGGTTGAGCGTGCTCGGAAGTCCCAGAGCAGTCAGCAGTACCTCGGTGCCCGAGAGCTGCACCGGCTGGTTGGGGCGGTATGAGTACTCACCCTGCAGGGCAACCTCACCCAGTACGGTGGTGTTGAACGACAGGCCGTAAAGCTCGATGTTCTGCGGGAACTCCGAGAAGAACGTGCCGCGGCAGCCTGCGGCAGCGGTCTGCGAGCAGGTGGGCGCTGCGATGTTGCCGGTGCCGGTGCCGCCGAAGGGCGAGGTGGCGCCGCCGCGCACCGCTGAAACCAGCGGGGTACGGTTGTGGTACTTCAGGTAATACAGACCAAACTCGGTGCCGCCGGCGAGGTCGGTGAACAGACGGGCATTCGCGCCCCACTGCTGGCGGGTGTTCTCGGGCTCGCGGCTGGATTCGCGGGCCAGAAATGCGCTGGCAGAAGCAGGCGACACCGCCGGGTTCGACATCATGTTGTCGTCGTTGCGGCGACCGAAGCCCACTACGGCCTTGTTGCCGTCGTCCGAAACGAAATCGTTGGTGGAGAAGAAGCTGCTGCGCGGGTCGATGGGCGTGCGCTCCCAGCCGGCAATCCAGATCAGCTCGGTGCTCAAACGCTCGGTGAGCGAGTAGGAGAGCGAGAGGATCGGGGTGGGCAGCAGCGCTTCCTTGAGTTCGGCACCGGGCGCGCGAATGCGGGCCACGTCGATCGGGTTGATCGAGTTGATGCTGTTGCCAATGAAGGTGCTCTCGCCCCAGTTGATCACCTGTTTGCCGGCGCGGGCCGTCAGGTTGCGGTCGAGTAACTTGAAGTTGCCGTAGACGAAGAGATCCAGCAGCTGCACTTCAGAGCCCAGGCGATCGCGACCGACGCGACCGAGCTCGAAGTCACCACGGCGGCGTGAGGTGGTCACCTGTCCGGCGCCGTTGATGCGATCTTCGATGCGATCAGCGTCGGATGCGGTCTGGTCGTAGAAGTAGCTGAAGCGCGAGAACAGGCCGTAGTCCTGATACTTCAGTTCAAGATCGTGCGAAGCCTTGGCGACTGCCGAGACGATGTCGCCGCTCTCGAAACCGAAGTTGCCATCATCATCGTTGACAGAGCGCGAGGTGCCGCCGTTGGCGATACCGATCAGGCTGTCATCCGGGTTCTGGGTGCGGAATGTCGCACCGAGAGACACGGTGGAATCGAACGTGGCGGAGACAGGGCCGAGCTGGAATGGGATAGCGAAAGCTGCCAAGGGCAGCGTGAGCAATGTGGCACCGGCGCTGGCATGCAGCAGCGCCCGACGACTTGTTTTCATCGTGTTTCTCCTCGATGTGTTGGTCTATTTTTCCTCGCACCCTTTGCAGGCCCGCGTTAGCCGGGGGTCACTGCAAAGTGCGGCGAGTATGCGTTGAAGCCACCGCGAGTCACCATGGGGCAAACGACGAAAGGTGCTGTGTGTTTGCACAAGGAAAAATGGCGCAGTGCACCATTGCGATCACGCCTTAGACGAAGGTCGAATGCCTTGTCGCTTGACTCTGTCGATGCGGTCGAAAGCGGTCAGTGACCCAGCTGTCGCAAGCGCAATGCAGCGTGCAGTCGCGAGAGCCAGCCGGTGTCATCCAGTCGCGCGCCGAGAATGTTCTCGATGCGTTCGAGTCGGTAGCTGAGGGTGTTGGGGTGAATGCCCAGTGCACCCGCAACCGCCTTGCGATGCTGGCGATATTCGAAGAACGCCTGAAGGGTTTTCAGCAGATGCGGCTCGGGTGCCAGGCGGTCGAGCAGGCTCTCGAAGTAGCGCGTCACGCTCTCGGTGCTGTTGAGCGCATCCTCCAGCGCCACTTCAACATAGCGCTGCACGGTTCTTCCGGGCTCGATACGCAGACCAAGATCCAGAGCGCGCAGCGCCTGGTCTGCGCTGCGTCGCCAGCCGCGGGCGCCGCTGTCGGGCAGGCCAAGACCCACTGCGATGATGTCTTGCCCCTGATCGGCAAGTTGCTCGCACAGCGTGGCGTAGCGGCGCTCGGCAATGCTGGTGGTTTCGCCGATATTCAGCGGCACCCACAGCAGCACATGCCCGTTGCGCAGGGTGCGCAGCACGGTATCGCGATCAATGCTGAGGGTGCGGCTGATCGTCGCCAGCAGCTTGTCGAGTCCAAGCTCAGGCGTGATGCGCTCGCTGTGGTTGGGGCTCAGGCGCAAGGCCAGTGCGAGATGTGCCGCGTTGGCGTCAATGCCCAGCGCCAGTGCGTGCTCGCGAAAGCTTTCGCTGTCGTCTGGGTGGCTGAAGATCACGCCGCAGAGTTCATGTTGCAGCCGGTCACGCCAGCGCGCGCGCTTTTGCTGTTCCTCCGCATGGGCATGGCCGATGGTGCGGCCCATGAGATCAAAGTGCAGCAGGATGTAGGGCGAAACCTTGAACAGCAGTTCGCGGTGAATCTCCTGATCCTCGCCGGCCTCTTCCAGCAGCACATCCCATAGCACCCGCGAACCGGTGCGAAACGCCTGCAGCAGGCTTTGCAGTGAAACCCCCTGGTGCACGCGCCGCCGCCCGAATGAGATCAACGGTTCCAGCTCTTCGGCGCTGGGCGGCCGGCCGGACAGCAAGGCGCCAAACCACATGCGAACGTTGTGCGCCACCGATTGCTGCACATCGAGCTTGATCGCCGAGTCTTCGATGTCTTTGTATTCAGCAATCGAGCCGCGCATGGCACGCAGCGCGCGCTGAGTCACCGCATCGGTATTCGCCAGCTGTGCTTCAACGATGGCTTTGAGTGGTGCCGACAATGTGCCGACGCCGGCCTCTGCAACCAGCGGTGGATTCATGGGTGCCTCCTTGGCATCTGGCATTCAGGGCCTCGTCTGGTGCGGGCTTGTCGCCAGTGGCTTGGGCAAAAGCCTAACGATCTTCGGCTGTGGAAGCTCACAGTTGTGGTTGTGCAGCTCAACAATGCTTGCCTGTTGACGAATGCCCATAATCCGTTGAACGATTGTTCAGAGGCGGGAAATTGCCCGCCTGTCGCCCAGGATGGGCCGACCGTCTGCATAAACGATTGCAACGCGGCAATGGATGCCTGTCAGCACCCTTCCGCACTCGAAGTACCGGTTTCGCAGCATCGCGGTGTGTTTGACCAACTAACAGTGCCAGCGCGATAGCCTGGCTCGGAGGAGATGACCGATGAAGAAAATGCTCACGGGCGCGTTCGCGCCCACGTTGCTGACCACGGCGCTGCTGGCGGCATGCGGCGGCGGCACGGGTGAAACCCCGGTGGCTGGCCCCCCGCCTCCGGAGCCGGTTGATCCCGTCGCCAAGACCTGTATCACCAACGCCAACGACTTCAACCAGATGGCGACCGATGCGGTCACCATGGTGACGAAAGGCGGTTTCAGCGTGCCGTTCTGCGAAGAGAAGTTCCTGAGCGAGTACGACTTCGGCGACGCGCCGGTGCTCAACAACCCGGTTCGGGCCGACGCCGACTACCCCAACTGTGTCCGCCAGGGCGAAGACGGTTTCTTCGAGTGCAAGCCCTCGGCTGGCAGCGTGGCACTGCTGCCGGATAACCGCTTCATCTACTTCAACGCGCTGGAAGGCACCGAGAACGTGGAGTTCAACATCGTCAAGGAGTTCGGCGATGTGGCGGTGAACGACCAGACCCGCGTGCTCTCGCTGGGCAGCAATGGCAGGGCGACCTGGTCGCGTCCCATTAACAACGATGCCGGTGCGACCAACCCCAACATTGGTACGGGCCTGTCGCCGGATGACGAATTCCGCAACGATGGCGCGCTCTTTTGCTCTCACCTCGTGCAGCTCTACGACGGTCGCATCATGGCGGCCGGCGGCACGGACTACTACACCGAACTGGGCATCGTCGAACTCGAGGGCCTCAAGAACGCCCGCATCTTCGACTACCGCAACAACACCTGGTCGCAGACCGGCAGCATGGCCTACGGCCGCTGGTACCCCACGATGGTGACGATGGGGAACGGCAATGTGTTCATTGCCAGCGGCGTTACCAAGCTGATCAAGCCGGTGTATCCCGATCGCCCGCTGGCGTCAGGCCGCAATGTGCTGGAAACCGAAACCTACGACCTGGGCTGCGGAACCTGGGCCGACAACGGCATCAACGGCCAGAAGTCGCTGCCGCTGTATCCGCGCATGCACCTGTTGCCGAATGGTCACGTGTATTACGGCGCTGCGGGCCAGGCGTTCAATCCCTTCGGGCAGTCGGTTGACCAGCCGCTGTGGAACATCGCTTCGGCCTACGACCCGGTCGCCAACCAGTGGACCGACATTGGTATTCCCGGCTTGCCGGCTGCGGTCAACAATCTGTTCGGCGCACTGCCGGCAGACCTGACGCTGCCCAATCTGCCGGTGCCGGGCGTCACCATTCCGCTGCCTGCCCTGGGCCCTGCATTGCCACCGCTGCCGTCGCCGGATGTGCCCTTCCTCGCCGAAGCCTTCTCCACGGCGTTGCAAAGCTTCCCGATTCCTGCCGTGGGCCCGGCGGCCGACGCGCTGACGCCTCTCTTGGAGCAGGCACCGGAGCTGACGGCCGGTTTCCGCGGCTCCACGTTCAACCTCATGCTGCCGCTGGTGCCAGACGCAGAGGGCAACTACAAGAAGGCGGAGTTCCTCACCGCAGGCGGCACCCTGGGACTGGTGGGCGCCACCAACCCCGGCTCTGGCGTGCCGGTGGCCCTGTCGCGCATCGACACCATCGACATCGGCGATGACAACAGCCTGGCTCTCAGCTCGCGCAGCACCGGTTCACTGAACCGTGCGCGCTGGTATGGCACGGGCATCCTGCTGCCCACCGGTCAGGTCATGTTGTTCTCGGGCGCTGATTTCGATGAAGTGATCCTGCCCGGCACCGGCGTGCCGATTCTGGAAACCGAGATGTTCGATCCGGCCACGGAAACCTGGACGGTCATGGCCACTCAGGGCCGCGCCCGCACGTATCACAACACCGAAGTGCTGATGCCGGATGGTCGTGTTCTCGTGGGTGGTCATGCGCCCATCAGCACCGGCTACGCCTACAACCTGCAGCTGCCGGGCAAGTCGCCGCAGCGTGGCCGCGATCCGACCTTCGAGATCTTCAGCCCGCCGTATGTGTTCCAGCCGCGTCCTTCGATCAGCGCCGCCCCTGGCGAGTTGACCCATGGTCAGTCGTTTGACATTGCCTCGGCAGACGCTGCCAGCATCGAATCGGTGGTGCTGATCCGCCGCTCGGCCATGACCCACATCGTTGACGGTGACCAGCGCAGCGTTGTGCTGCCAATCACCGCCCGCGGTGCCAACAGCCTCACGGTGAAGATGCCCACTGCCAACTCGGTGGTGCCGCCCGGCTACTACATGCTGTTCATCAACAAGCGGACAGACGCCGGCCTCGTGCCTTCCGTGTCGTCCTCGGTGTTGGTGACGGGTGCCGAGCTCGCCTGCGAAGCGACATGAGTGTCTGGAGTCAGGGACGGGGCCGCCTCTGGGCGGCCCTGTTTTTTGGTCTGCTGAGCGGCGCTGCCTCTGCACACGGCCTGCGCAACGACATCCGGGTTGAGATGGCGCCACTGAAGGTGGATGGCCTGACGGTGGAAATTCACCAGGATCTCTTCGCCCCCCAGCTCGCCATTCGCAACCGCAGTGGCAAGATGCTGGAGATCGAAGACGATGCCGGCCGCGCCTTCCTGCGCATCGGGCCTGAGGATGCGCAGGCCGATCTCGCCGCCAAATCCTTTCATCTGTCGCGGGTGGCCGGCGGTGGCGATGTGCATCCCAACACTCTCTCCAAGACGCCCCGCTGGCGGCCCATCGCCAAGGAGCCGGCCTACGGCTGGTTCGATGCCCGCCTGGCAACCGCCACCATCGATATTCCCTACGCGGTGAAGCAGCTCGACTCCGAGATGCCGTTTGCCGAATGGCGCATTCCTGCGCGCCTGGATGGTCAGCCCATCCAGCTGCGGGGCGTGTTCACCTACGTGCCGCCCACCAGCGGTGTGGCGATGGCGGTGATGCAATCGCCGAGCGTGCTGGCTGCCGGCGTCATGGTGCAGATGGTGCCGGGCACCGTGCCGGCATTCTTCCTGAGCAATAACAGCGCCCAGACCGTGGCCGTGCTCGATGCGCAGGGCAAGCCGTTTTTGAGGGTCGAGCCGAACGGTGTCTGGGCAGATCTCGGCAGCGCCAGCTGGCGTGCCGCCAGCACCACAGCAGTGCCGGCCGGCAAGGGCTGGAAGCAGATCAGCAAGGCGCGCAGCATCACCTGGCGGGAGCCGCGTGCGGCCTGGGTCGGCAAGGTGCCCAAGCCACTACCGGCTTCCGGGCAGCTCAATGAATGGCGCGTGCCACTCACCATTGGCAGCGCCAAGGCCGAGCTGCGGGGTATCAACCGCTGGCTGCCGGGCAAGGCGCCGCCACGGCGCAGCGCCGAGAACGCCAAGCCTTGAACCGGGGGTGGCATTCTGTCCCCCCGCTTCAACTCTCCGAACAACTGAACAGCATGAAAAACGCACTGGTGGTGATTCTTGGCCTCGGGCTCTTGGCGGGCTTGTTTGTGTGGATGAAGCCCGCGTCGAACTCGCCCGCCTCCAGCGCTCCGCAAACTGTCACCGCGGCGGTATCTGGCGCGGCCTCCAGCACCGTGCCGCCAGTACCGTCGGCTCCCGCGGAGCCGGTCGTGCAGCTGATTGAGCTGGTGGTGAAAGACAGCAAGCTCGTCTCCGGCCCTGAAGTGATCACGGTGCCGCAGGGCAGCGCGGTGACGCTGCGAGTGACCACCGATCACCACGACGAACTGCACCTGCACGGCTATGACCTCACCCTGCAGCTGCCTACTGGGCAGCCTGCAGAGTTGAGCTTCGTCGCCGACCGCTCCGGACGCTTCGAGTACGAGCTGCACCACAGCCATCTCACGCTCGGTGCGCTTGAAGTGCAGCCGCAGTAAGCGGAGCGCTTCCTCGTGAAACGGCAGGGCGCCGTCGCGGCCACACTGGTTGCCGCCCTGCTGCTGCCAGCCGTCGCCAGCGCGCATTCCTTCGGCAAGCTCTACAACCTGCCGGTGCCCCTCTGGCTGTATTTGTACGGCGCCACTGCCGCACTGCTCGGCTCATTTCTGGTGATGGCCTGGTTCAGCGCCCAACCGACGGCGACCAACACAATGACGGCGACCGACCGCGGTATCGTGCTGCCGCCCTGGACCAACCCCCTGCTGCGCCTGGCGCAGCTGAGCAGCTTCCTACTGCTGGCGCTGATGATCTACAGCGGGCTGGCTGGCAGCCAGAACGCGTACGCCAACTTCAACATGAGCGGATTCTGGATCGGCTTCGTGCTGGGCTTTGCCTATCTCACCGCCGTGTTGGGCAACCTCTACGCAAGACTCAATCCCTGGCGTTTGGTAGTGCGCGCGATGGAGCGCATCAGCGGCGCGTGGCGCGGCAAGTTCCAGCAACCGGAGCGACTGGGGGTTTGGCCGGCGCTCGTGCTCTACATGGCCTTCATCTGGCTGGAGCTGTTCGGCGGCACCGGGCCGCGCGGGCTGTCCATCGCACTCATCGCGTACACCGGCCTCAATCTTGTCGGCGCCTGGTGGTTGGGCACTGCCGCCTGGTTCCGTCAGGGCGAATTGTTCGCGGTGTTCCTGCGCTACCTCGCGCTCTGCGCGCCGCTGCATTGGCAGGCGGGGCGCTTGCAGTGGCGCTGGCCGTTTGCCGGCTTGCTTGGCGAGCGCAGTCGGCACGGCAGCGAGCTGCTGTTCATCCTGTTCATGCTGTCGTCTACCGCGTTCGATGGCCTGCGCGAAACGCTGCCGTGGGTGAAGCTGTTCTGGCAGGACCTCTACAGCTTCGTCTGGGAGCCCCTGCTGGGCGATGACCGCGTGGCCAGCTATGCCCTGCTCACACAGATCTTCACGGTGTGGCAAGGCGCGGCCTTGCTGCTCTCCCCGCTGCTGTATCTGGCGGCGTACCTCTTCTGTTTGAAGCTGGCGCAGTGGGCGACCGGCAGCCGTATCAGCCTGCGCGATCTGGCGCTGCGCTTTGCGCCTACGCTGCTGCCCATCGCGCTCGTCTATCACGTCACGCATTACTACACGCTGCTGTTCACGCAGGGGTCCTTGCTGCCGTGGTTGCTGGCCGATCCGCTTGGCACCGGCAGTGAATGGGCCTGGGCCTGGCTGGGCCAGCCGCAGGGCTTCATACCGGACGCAGGGGTGGTCTGGCACACGCAGGTGGCGCTGATTCTGCTGGGCCACATCGTCAGCGTGGTACTGGCGCACCGCGTGGCGCTGGAGGTTTTCATCACCCGCCGCGCCGCCACGCTGAGTCAGCTGCCCATGCTGCTGTTGATGATGCTCTACACCGGTAGCGGGCTCTGGATTCTCGCGCAGCCGCTGAACCCCAGCGGTCATTAGTCGAGCCCGCTACAGCAGGTCGCCCTGGTTCTCGGGCTGCTCCCACTCGAAGCGCGGCAGCTCCATGAACGAGCGCATCAAAAGATCGCCCCAGGCTTTCTTGAGGTTGGCGTAGAACGGGGTGTCGAGATCCATGCGCACTTTATGGGTCACCCGCAGCGCATCGCGCGGCACGATGGCGAGGTCCAGCGGCGGGCCCACGGTGAGGTTCGACTTCATGGTGGAGTCGAGGCTCACCAGCGCGCAGCGCGCGGCATCTTCCAGCGACACATGCTGGCGGATGGTGCGATCGAGAATGGGCTTGCCGTACTTGCTCTCGCCGATCTGGATGTAGGGCGTCTCCGGCGAGGCGGAAATGCAGTTGCCCTCGGGGTAGATCAGATACAGCGCCGGCTCCTCGCCGTCGATCTGCCCGCCGAGGATCAAGGTGGTGCGGAAATCCACCGAAGACTGCGTGTGTGCGGCCGATTCGCGCTGCGAACGCACAGAGAGCCCGCCGATGTAGTCCGCCACGTCGAACATGTGGCGCAGCTTGTAGAGGCTCTGTGGCGCAGTGGGGTCTGCCAGGTCGCGACGAATGTGGTTGAGCACCGTCTGCGTGGTGGCGAGATTGCCGGAGGACATAAGCACGAACACGCGCTCGCCCGGCAGCTCGAACACATGCATCTTGTTGTAGGTGCGAACGTCATCGACGCCGGCCGAGGTGCGGGTATCTGCCGCAAACACCAGGCCGTCATTCACCTTCGCTGCCACGCAATACGTCATCGTCCTTTCAC
This sequence comes from uncultured Sinobacteraceae bacterium, assembly GCA_947085665.1. Taxonomy (GTDB): domain Bacteria; phylum Pseudomonadota; class Gammaproteobacteria; order Nevskiales; family Nevskiaceae; genus Stagnimonas. The sequence continues at coordinate 20,782 of CAMTXV010000081.1, forward strand.
TGTGTGAGTCATTCCGCTGCAAGTCACTCGAGAGATGCGGCAACCCGCCGTTGGATTGGAGCGCCGCGATTGTAGTGTCTGGCTTCCGTCGAGGCACCCGACGGCGGCCAACAATGGCTGTTGAAGAACCGCCTGCACATTCCATGCCGCTTGTCCCGGCGCACTCGCGGCAGGATACTCATCGGTATGCAGCGCCAGACCACAACGAAAGGAGAGCGACACCATGAGCCAGAGCATCGAGTTTTTCTTTGATCCCGCCAGCACCTACAGCTATCTGGCCGCCACCCAGATCGAAGCCTTCGCCAAGGAGCACGGCGCCACCGTGAGCTGGAAGCCGTTTCTGCTCGGCAAGGCCTTCGAGGCCACGGGCAACAAGATGCCCGCGCTGGTGCCGGCCAAGGGCAAGTACCTGTTCAAAGACGCCACGCTCTGGGCCAAGCTCTACAAGGTGCCCTTCGCCTTCCCCAAGAATTTCCCGCTGAACAGCGTACTGGCCTCGCGCGCCATCATCGCGGCCGATCAGGCTGGACAAGGCGTGCCCTTCGCACTCGCGGCCCTTACCGCCTACTGGGCCGAGGGCGCTGACCTGACGCTGCCCGACACCGTGGCCGCCATCGCCAGCAAGCTGGGGCTCGATGGCGCGGCCCTTGTTGCCGCCACCGGCGAGGCTGCTGTGAAAGACGTGCTGCGCGCCAATACCGAAGACGCCATTGCCCGCGGCGTGTTCGGCGCCCCGACCTTCTTCATCGGCAAGCAGATGTTCTGGGGCAACGACCGCCTGCCGCTGATGTCGGCCTGGCTCAAGGGCGAACTCGCATGAGTGCGACCACGCTGAACAAGCAGTTCAAGCTCGCCTCGCGCCCAGTGGGTGCTGCCACGCGCAGCAACTTCGAGTATCTGGAAACCGCCATCCCCACTCCGGGCGAGGGCGAGGTGCTGGTGAAGACGCTCTACATCTCGCTCGACCCCGCCATGCGCGGCTGGATGAACGAGGGCAAGAGCTACATCAAGCCTGTTGCCATCGGTGAAGTCATGCGCGCCGGCACCCTGGGCGAAGTCATTGCCAGCCACCACCCCAAGTTCACGGTCGGCCAGCACGTGGTGGGCAACTGGGGCGTGCAGGGCTATGCGGTGATCGACGCGGGCAATGGCATCGACACCCTGTATGCGGTGGACGCCAAACTGGCGCCGCTGCCCAAGTACATGAGCCTGCTCGGCATGCCGGGCATGACCGGCTACTTCGGCCTGCTCGATGTGGGTTTGCCGAAGGCCGGCGAGACGGTGGTGGTTTCCGGTGCCGCCGGCGCAGTCGGCCAGGTGGTGGGGCAGGTTGCGAAGATCAAGGGCTGCCGCGTGGTCGGCATTGCCGGCGGTCAGGACAAATGCGACTTCGTGGTCAACGAACTCGGCTTCGACGCCTGTGTGGACTACAAGAACGGCGACCTGCGCACCGCACTGAAGGAAGCCGCCCCCAAGGGCATCGACGTCTACTTCGACAACGTCGGCGGCGAGATTCTCGATGTCTGTCTGGGTCTCATCCGAATGAAGGCGCGCATCGTCGTCTGCGGTGCCATCAGCCAGTACAACAACACCACGGCGGTAAAAGGCCCTGCCAATTACCTGAGCCTCCTGGTGAACCGCGCCCGCATGGAGGGCATCGTGGTGTTCGACTGGGCGCCGCGCTACGGCGAGGCCATGCGCGAAATGGGCGGATGGCTGGCTGAAGGCAAGCTCAAGGGCCGCGAAGATATCGTCGAAGGCATCGAAACCTTTCCGGAGACGCTCAACAAGCTGTTCACGGGCGAGAACTTCGGCAAGTTGCTGATCAAGGCATGAGTCAGGGCTGCTCGCGTTTCGTCCGCCTGCGCGGGCTGCGATTTCACCTCAGAACCTGGGGTGAAGTCGACCAGCCGCTGCTCGTGCTGCTGCACGGCTGGCTCGATACATCCGCCACCTGGAGCGATGTGGGTGCGCGTCTGGGTGAACATTTCCAGGTGGTCATGCCCGACCAGCGCGGCTATGGCTACAGCGAGTGGCCGGCCGATGGCTATTGGTTCCCGGACTATCTGGGCGACCTCGATGCGCTGCTCGATCACCTTGCGCCCGCTTCGCCGATCCATCTGGCCGGTCACAGCATGGGCGGGCAGATCGCCAGCATCTATGCGGGCCTGCGGCCCGAGCGCATTGGCAAGCTCGCCATTCTGGACAGCCTGTTTCTGCCCGACATGCCCGCCAGCAAGGCCCCCAAGCAGGTGGGTCGCTGGCTGAAGCAGCTCAAGGACACTCCGCAGCTCAGGTCCTACGACAGCTTTGAAGCGCTGGCCGAGCGCATTCAGGTGCAGCATCCGCAGCTGAGTGCGGCGCGCGCACTGTTCGTGGCCCAGGGCTGGGGGGCTCAAGGGGTGGATGGCCGCATCCGGCTGCTGGCCGACCCCCGGCACCGGCGCGAGATGCCCACGCTCTACCGCAACGCCGAGAGCATGGAAATCTGGAAGGGCATCACCGCGCCCACAGCCTTCATCGACGGCGGCGCCTCTGCCTTCGCCAAGGCCATCTCTGCCGAAGAAACCGCTTTACGCCGCGCCTGTTTTTCGCAGCGCCACGAAAGCGTGATCCCGGGAGCCGGCCACATGCTGCACTTCGATGCGCCAGATGCACTGGCTGCCGAGCTGCTCGCGTTCTTCTGAACGCGCCGGGCGGTACGGCAACACCCCATAATCCGCGGCATGACTGCCGTTCGCGCCCCCCAACTCGCTGCCCAACTCGCCAAGCCGCTGCCGCCGGTGCTGCTCATTGCCGGCGAAGAGCCGCTGCTGATCCAGGAAGCGCTCGATGCCGCGCGTGCAGCAGCGAAGAAGCAGGGCTATAGCGAACGCCTGAGCCTCAACGTGGAACCTGGCTTCAAGTGGCAGCAGGTGTTCGACGAATGCGCCTCGATGTCGCTGTTCGCCGCGCGTCGCGTCGTGGAAGTGCATATGCCCAAAGGGCCGAACGGCCACCGTCGCGGCAAGGGCGAGGATGCCGAAGGGGCGGACGAACCAGGCGGAAAATCCGAAGATGGCGCCAAGGCGCTGGTGAGCCTCGCGCAGAAGCCTGCACCGGACATCCTGCTGCTAGTGGTAGCCGGTGTGCTCGACAAGCGCGGCCGTGAGTCGGCCTGGTATGAAGCGCTCGATGCCGCAGGGCTTTCGCTCTACGTCTGGCCGGTGAAGCCTGAGGAGCTGACGGGTTTCATTGAACAGCGCGCCGGGGCCCTGAAACTCTCGCTCGACGCGGAGGCCGTGCAACTGCTCGCCGAGCGCACCGAGGGCAATCTGCTCGCCTGCGCGCAGGACCTCGAAAAACTCGCCCTGCTGTTTCCGGCCGAAACCGTCACCGCCGAAATGTTGCTGCGGGCGGTGGCCGACAGCTCGCGCTTCGAAGCCTTTGATCTCGTCGACAAGATGCTGGTGGGTGATGCTCCAGGCGCCCTGCACACGCTGGAGCGCCTGAAGGAAGAAGGCGTGAACGCGCTGGAAGTAATGAGCGCGCTCGCCTATGCCCTGCGCACCTGGGCCGCTGCCGGCACGGCCTATGCCAAGACCCGCGATGTGAACAGCGCGCTGGCCGCAGCCCGGTTATTCGGCCCGCGCGCCAAGCCGTACGAGCTGGCCTTACGGCGCTCGCGCGGGTTCTCACCGGCCGCTGCGCTGGTGCGACTGGCGCAGGTGGATCAGTCCGTGAAGAGCGGACAGAACGCTGCCGCCTGGGAGGACTTGCTAGCATTGGTGCTCGCGGCCAGTGGGGCCGCGCTCCCCGCCGCCCGCGCGGCCTGAGACTCAAAGAAAGTGGCCAGTAAAAACAAAGACCCGGGCAGCCACTCCGCTGCCGACATCAAGGCCTACATGCAGGACTGCGGTGCCAAGGCCCGCGCGGCCAGCCGCGCGCTCGCCAAGGCCGAAACCGGCATGAAGAACGCCGCCCTGTTCACCCTGGCCGACCGCCTGGTGGAAGAGGCCGATGCCATCCTTGAAGCCAATCGGCAGGACCTGCGCGCTGCGCGCGATAACAATCTCGACGCCGCACTGCTCGACCGACTCGAACTCACCCCTGCGCGGATCGAGGCCATGGCCGACGGTGTGCGCCAGGTGGCGACACTGGCCGACCCGGTGGGCACCATCAGTGACCTCGCCTACCGTCCCAGTGGCATCCAGGTGGGCAAGATGCGTGTGCCGCTGGGCGTGGTTGGCATCATCTACGAGAGCCGGCCCAACGTGACGGCGGACGCCGCAGCCCTGTGCCTGAAGAGCGGCAACGCCTGCATTCTGCGCGGTGGCAGCGAGGCGCTGCACAGCAATCAGGCCATCGCCCAGGCCATTCGGCGCGCGCTGCTGGCCGCTGGCCTGCCGGCCGAGGCGGTGCAGGTGGTGCAGACCACCGACCGCGCGGCAGTGACCGAGATGCTCACCATGCCGCAGTACGTCGACGTAGTGATTCCACGCGGCGGCAAGGGCCTGGTGGCCCTGGTCACCGAGCAGGCGCGGGTGCCCGTGATCAAGCATCTGGACGGCATCTGCCACGTCTACATTGATGCCCAGGCTGATCTCGAAAAGGCGTATGCCGTGGCAGTGAACGCCAAGACCCAGCGCTACGGCACCTGCAACACCATGGAGACGCTCCTGGTCGATGCGCCCATTGCCGACACCGTGTTGCCGGAACTCGCCAGAAGCTACCGCGAGCACAAGGTGGAGCTGCGCGGCTGCGAGCGCACCCGCGCAATCCTGCCCGAGGCCAAGGTGGCCACGGTTGAAGACTGGGGCACCGAGTATCTGGCCCCCGTGCTCGCGATTCGCGTTGTGGATGGTCTCGATGCCGCCATTGATCACATCACCACCTACGGCAGCGCGCACACCGATTGCATCGTCACCGAGAACGGCACCAAGGCGCGGCGCTTTCTGCGCGAGGTGGATTCCGCCAGCGTGATGGTCAATGCCAGCACCCGCTTCGCCGATGGCTATGAGTACGGGCTGGGCGCCGAGATCGGCATCAGCACCGACAAGTTTCATGCGCGCGGGCCGGTGGGGCTTGAAGGGCTCACCAGCCAGAAATGGATCGTGCTGGGCGAGGGACACATCCGCTAATGCCAAACCAAGCCATTGGGGTTTTCGGCGGCGCCTTCGCGCCTTTCCACAACGGCCATCTGCGGCTGGCGCTGGAGTCGATGGAGCGCCTTGATCTCGCCCAGGTGCGCCTCATCCCCACCGCGCATCCACCGCACCGGCCAGACTCGCACATCTCGCCGCAGAAGCGGCTGGAATGGGTGAAGCTCGCCATCGCCAAGGAAAAAGGCCTCATCGCGGACGACCGCGAGATTCGCCGTGAAGGTCCGAGCTACACCATCGACACCTTGCTGGAACTCAAGAAATGGCGTCCGCGCACGCCGCTGGTGCTGCTCTTGGGCGCCGATGCCTTCGCGCATTTCCACACCTGGCACATGTGGCGCGAGATTCTCGAAGTGGCCCACCTTGCCGTGGTGTCGCGCCCCGGCGCCTCGCTGTTGCCGCCGGTGGAGGCCGACATCCTCGCCGGCCGCCATACCGACACGGCGGAGGCCTTCCGCACGGTGCCTGCGGGCCTCTGGATGGAGCTGCCGCTGCCGCTGATGGAGGTGTCGTCCACCCGCATCCGCCGGTTGCTGAAGGCCGACATCTCGGTGCGCGGCCTCCTGCCCGATTCCATTCTCGATGCACTGACGCCCAAAGACATCGAATTGCTTACCCACGAAGACAGCCACGGAAAACACTGACCCGAATGAACACCACCCAGCTCACCAAACTCGTTATTGCCGCGCTTGAAGACATGAAGGGCATCAACATCGAGCTCATCGATGTGGCCCCGCTCACCACGCTGGCCGAGCACATGGTGATCTGCACCGGCAACTCCAACCGCCATGTGAAGGCGCTGGCCGATTCGGTGATGGAAAAAGCCCGCGAAGCCGGCGTGCGACCGCTCACTGCGCAGGGGCTTGAACAGGGCGAATGGGCGCTGGTGGACTTGAACGGCACCATCGTGCACGTGCTGCAGGCCAGCGCCCGCGCGACCTACCAGCTCGAAAAGCTCTGGGACATGGGCCAGCCCAAGCCGCGTCTTGATGAGCCCGCCAAGGCCAAGCTGGCAGTGAAGAAGGCCGCCAAGAAGGCGGCCAAGAAAGCCGCGAAGAAGGTGGCTGCGAAGCCAGCCGCAAAGGCTGCGGCAAAGACCAAGGCCGTGCCCGCGAAGAAGCCGGTGGCCAAGACGCCCGCGGTGAAGAAAGCGCCGGCGCAGAAGAGCGGCAGCAAGCCCGTCGCCAAGAAGCCGCTGGCAAAGCCCGCCGCCAAAAAAGCGGTCGCCAAGAAGGCTGCGCCGAAGAAAGCTGCGCCAAAAAAAGCAGCGGCGACCAAAGCGATGCCGAAGAAAGTCAGCGCTCCGGTGCGCAAGCCCGCGTCAGCGGCCAAGAAGCCCGTGGCCAAGGCCAAGCGCCGCTAGCGCTGCGCGAGGCGCCGCATGAAGCTGCGCCTCGTCGCCGTCGGTACCCGCATGCCAGACTGGGTGCAGCTGGCCTTTGCCGACTACACCCGCCGACTGCCGCCCGAATACGGTTTCGGCCTGCACGAAATTGCGGTCACGCCGCGGGGCAAGAATGCCGATATCGCCCGCTTGAAGCGCGATGAAGGCGAGAAGATTCTGAAGACGCTGCCGCGCGATGCCCGCCTGGTGACGCTCGACGAGCGCGGCAGCCAGTGGACCACCGAGCAGCTCGCCGCCCGCCTCTCAGCCTGGCAACAGGATGGTCGTGACGTGACGCTGGCCATCGGCGGCCCCGACGGCCACGCGCCGGAGGTGCTCACCCGCGCGGATGAAAGCTGGGGTTTGTCCAAACTGGTGCTGCCGCACGCCCTGGTGCGCGTGGTGGTGGCTGAAGCCCTGTACCGGGCCTGGAGCGTCAATGCCAACCACCCCTACCACCGGGCCTGATCGCGCCTAAACCGGCTTGCGGAACACCACGATGCGATTGCTGTTGGTGCCGTTGCTGTTGTTGGCCACACCCCAGAGATGGGCCGTCTTGGTGAAGCGCTGGCTGTTGATGAGTACGGCTTCGGCCACAAAGCCCGCAGCCACGCCCAGTGGCAGCACCACTTCGTCGAGCTTGATCGCGCCCTTCTTCACCTCACCGACCTCGAAGGCCACCACGCCACCGGGGCGGGTGATGCGATGCAGCTCGCACAGCACGCCTTCGATCATGGCGGACCACTGCGGCACGGTGCGCGGAATGCTGATGCCCTTCGCCAGCGCCTTCACCGGCAGGCCGTTGAACCAGCCGCGCAGCCAGTTGTCGGCGGCGTAGTCCACCACATCGAGAAAGAGCGGCGAGGTGACGGTGAGTGCCACGCTGCCGCTCTTGATCTGCGGGGTGTGGCGTGCATCGCCGGTGAGAAAGCGGGCGGTCCTCGCCGCACGGCGCAGGGCGCGCGTCTGCGGAAGATCGAGATCGCGGAGCAGCTGCTGGCTCTTCTTCAGGATGAGTGCGTGCGTATCGCGATACACGGGCTTTTGCTGGCGCTGCGCATTGATGCGGGTCTGCCGCTGCGCAGTGACGGCCTGGTTGGGCGGAAAACTGTAGACGCTGAAGAAGCCCGGCGAGTGGCCTGTGAGGCGGTTGGTGGCCACCATGCCAATCCAGTCGTCGATGGCATCGGCGATGCCCTCGCTGCGGCGGCGCAGCAGCCAGTCTCGCAGCGCCATGATTTCGCGCAGCGTCTTGCGCTCGTAGAACATCGCCAGCGGCGGCGCGCGGCCGGTGACCGTGCGGGGAATGTCTTCGAGCCTGGCGGCAATCGCAGCGAGTGTGGGCACCGCCAGACGCGGCTGTGCGAGTCGCGTGGCCAGTGGATTCACGTCGTTGGCAATCACCCGTCGGCCGCGCAGTGCGGCTTCAACCGCCGTGGTGCCGCGGCCGCTGAAGGGGTCGTAGACGCGCTCACCGGGCTGGGTGTAGCGCTCGATGAAGTAGGCCGGCAGCTGTGGCTTGAAGCAGGCGCGATAACTGATTTCGTGCAGGCTGCTGGCGCGCCGCTGCTCGGCAGTCCACAGCGCGGCTTTGACGACAGGCGGTTTCTTTCGTGCGGCGCGTTTCAAAGATTAGTGACTCTTGATCAGCGTGCCGATGCCATCGTTGGTGAACAGCTCCAGCAGTACTGAGTGCTCCAGCTCGCCGTTGATGATCACCGCATGGCGCACGCCAGAGTTCACGGCATCCAGCGCGCATTGAATCTTCGGCAGCATGCCGCCGTAGATGGTGCCGTC
>CAMTXV010000082.1:0-7836 GCA_947085665.1 uncultured Sinobacteraceae bacterium
GCAAGGTCAACACCCAGGTGCTGGTTGATAACGGTCAGACCGTTGTGCTGGGCGGCATCTACGACCAGAACCGCGTCGAGTCCGTCAGCAAGGTGCCCTTGCTGGGCGATATTCCCTTCATCGGGCGCGCCTTCCGCTTTGATTCCACCCGCACGGCCAAGCGCGAGCTGCTGATCTTCGTCACCCCGCGCATCGTGTCGGAAGACCTCAGGGTCAATTAAATCTAGTGCGCGCGGCCTGCCAGGCCGCGCGCACTGGCGGGCCTTTATATACTTTTGGCCCATTGGGTCAGACCAGAGTGTGTCGCATGCGCCAGATCATCTATCGCTTTAGTGTGCTGAGCGCCATCGCTCTGGCGGTTGCCGGTTGCAGTGGTGGCGGCAGCGGCACCGGCGGCTTGCTCGACCCGAACAATCCGGCCGGTGGTGGCAGCACCACCACGGCCAGTACCATCGCGCTCACCTGCCCACCCAATGCGGCTCCCGGCATTGCCAATACGGGCTACTCCGCCCTGGTGACGGGTGCCAGCAGCACGCCAGTGCCGATGGCCTGCGTCACGATCACCGCCGATGGCGGCACCGTGAGCCCGCCACCCGCCACCACCTGCGCCAACAGCGGAGTGGGCGGCAACCTCACCAACGATGCCGGCCGCTTTGCTTTCTCGCTAACGCCCCCGGCCAATGTGGCGGAAGACACGGTCTACTCCATCACTGCATCCACCACCACGGCGCGCGGCGAGATCATCTCGCAGAGCTGCCAGACCACGGTGCGCGCCGACACTTTCCAGTTCACCGCGCCTGCTGCCGGCACGCCGATCACGGTGGGTAACGAAAATCGCGAACCGCTCCGCTTCCAGTGGACCCGTTCGCCGCAGACGCCGGGTGGCGCGCGCGGGGTCGACGGCACGGTGACCCTGCAGATCAGCGGCGGCGGTCGTCTGGTTTTCAACGATGACCCCTTCAACGAATCGCAGAGCATCAGTGCCGATACCAGCGCCACCAATAGCGGCGACTTCGAGCGGCCGGTTGCGGTGTTCAGCAATAACTCCGGTCAGTCGACCATCACCGCGCGCGAGCAGGCCACGGGCCGCACCGCCACGGTGATCGTGCAGTTCGTCGACACCCCGGGCGAGATCAACCTTGCCGCGACCCCGCTGGTGGTGCAGACCTCCCCCAGCTCCTCGCGTTTCTCCAATCTGGTGGTGACGGTGCTGAATCAGGCCGGCGCTCCCATCACGGGGGTGGATGTCGATTTTCTGCTCGTCAGCTCCGCCAGCGGTAATGTCAACGAGCGCGTGTTCCCCCAGCGCCAGACGACCGACGCGAGCGGCCAGGCGAAATCTCAGTATGAGGCGGGCCCCACCGCGGGCACCGCGCAGGTGCAGGTTCGTGTCGAAGGCGGCGGCCTGTCGAACCTGCGCGAAATCACCGTGCAAGCACCCCCCCCCTGACGGAGCCCATGCGCGGGGACAGCATTTTTTTGGTCGGCCCCATGGGTGCGGGCAAGACCACCGTCGGCAAGAAACTGGCTGAGCAGCGCGGCCTGAGTTTCGTCGATTCCGATCACGAGATCGAAGTGCGCACCGGCGTCGACATTCCCTTTATCTTCGAGAAGGAAGGTGAAGAGGGTTTCCGCAAGCGTGAACAATGCGTGCTTGAAGACCTCACCACACAGCGCGGCATCGTGCTGGCTACCGGTGGCGGTGCGGTCATCAAAGCGGAGAACCGGCAACACCTGAAAGCGCGCGGCTTCGTGGTGTATCTGCATGCCAGTGTGGCGCAGCAGTTCTCGCGCGTGGAGCGCAGCGACAACCGGCCCTTGCTGGCCCATGGCGACCGTCGCGAAATTCTTGCCCGCCTGTTTGTCGAACGGGACCCGCTGTACCGCGAGGTGGCCGACCTTGTGCTCGACACCGACGGCAAAAATGCCAAGCAGCTCGCGCGCGACATTGAACTCGCCCTGTTGGGACAGGCCCCGTGAGCGCGCTGCCGCAGCCATTGTCTGTGAGCCTTGGGCGCTCGGCGTACGACATTCACATCGGTAGTGGCCTGCTGGCCCAGGCCCAGCAACTTGCAAGTCTGCAAGGGCGGAACCTGCGGGTAGTCACCGATAGCCATCTGGCTGCCCTGCACTTGCCCGCGCTGCAGGCCGCCCTCGCACTGGATGCGGCCCAGGTGCTGGTCATCCCCGCGGGCGAGCCCAGCAAGACATGGTCCACCGCCGAACAAGTGCTGGACTGGATGCTGGCCCAGAAACTCTCGCGCGATGCGCTGCTGGTGGCCTTCGGCGGCGGGGTGATGGGGGATCTGGCCGGGTTCTGCGCGGCGCTGTACCAGCGCGGCATTGGCTTCGTGCAGGTGCCCACCACGCTGCTGGCCATGGTGGACTCCAGCGTTGGCGGCAAAACCGGCGTGAACCATGCGCGGGGCAAGAATCTGATCGGCGCTTTTCACCAGCCACAGGCCGTCATCGCGGATCTGGACCTGCTGAAAACACTGCCCCGCCGCGAACTGGCGGCAGGTGCTGCGGAGGTCATCAAATACGGCCTGCTGGCAGATGCCGCGTTCTTCGCCGAGCTGGAGGCCGGCGCCATTGATGCCCTCATGGCGGTGGAGCCCACCACCACCGCCGCGGTGGTGCGGCGCTGCTGCGCCATCAAGGCGGCCATCGTCGCGGAAGACGAGTTCGAAACCACCGGGCGCCGTGCTCTGCTCAATCTCGGCCACACTTTCGGCCATGCGGTGGAGACCTTCACCGGCTACACCGAATGGCTGCACGGTGAGGCGGTGGGCTTGGGCCTGGTGATGGCGGCGGATCTCTCGGCGCGCCTGGGTTGGATCAGCCCTAGCGACGCCGCCCGCTGTGCCGCACTGGTCGCGCGCGCGGGCCTGCCTACCAAGCCGCCTGCGGGCATGACGCCGGAAGATTTTCGCCGCCTGATGGCAGGCGACAAGAAAGTGGCTGCCGGGCAGCTGCGCCTGGTGCTGCTCAAGCCACTCGGCGAGGCCTTGCTCACTGCCGATTTCGATGACCGCTGCTTAACCGAGACGCTTGCGCACTTCTGCGCCGCCTGAACAGCGCAACCTCAGAATTCGCGATGAAAGGCATCAGTCATGAACTCTGCGGTTAGCGCTTCAATCATCCGCCAAGCGCACAGGCTATAAAGCCCCATGGCACTCGCCCCCTACGCCGCCCGCCCCGAATGCTCGCGCGGTCGCGGCGTGGTGGAGCCTGCACCCACCTACCGCAGCGAGTATCAGCGGGACCGTGATCGCATCATTCACAGTGCGGCGTTCCGGCGACTGGAATACAAGACCCAGGTGTTCGTGAACCACGAGGGCGATCTGTTTCGCACCCGGCTCACGCACTCGCTCGAAGTCGCGCAGATTGCCCGCACCATCGCCCGCACGCTGCAACTCAACGAAGACCTCGCAGAAGCCATCTGCCTGGCCCATGACCTTGGCCACACGCCCTTCGGCCATGCCGGGCAAGACGCACTCAACAGCTGCATGCAGCCCTGGGGTGGCTTCGAGCACAACGCCCAGTCGCTGCGGGTGGTCGATACGCTCGAAGACAAATACGCCGAGTTTCTCGGCCTCAATCTCACCTTCGAAACCCGTGAGGGCATCCTCAAGCACTGCTCGAAGACGCGCGCGCTCACCATGGGCGCTGTGGCACAGCGCTTCGTCACCGGCGGCCAGCCCACGCTGGAGGCGCAGGTGGCCAACCTCGCGGATGAGATCGCCTACAACAACCACGATATCGACGATGGCATTCGTGCCCAGCTGCTGAGCATCGAGCAGCTGCGTGTGGTGCCGCTGTTTGCGCGGCATCACGACGAGGTGCTGCGCGCCTACCCACAGGCGCTGCCCAAGCAGATGCGACACGAAACCGTGCGCCGCATCATCGGCACCCTGGTGGGCGATCTCACCGAGCAGTCGCGCGCAGCCCTGCGGCGGGTTGCGCCCGCATCGCCAGACGCCGTGCGGGCACACCCGACGCCCTTGATTGGCTACAGCGAAGCCATTGCCGCCGAGAGCCGCGAATTGAAGCGCTTCTTGCGCGAGCACCTGTATCGCCATCACCAGGTCTATCGGGTGATGGAAAAGGCGAAGCGGGTGCTGAAGGAGTTGTTTGAAGCGTTCATGCGCGACCCGCGTCTGCTGCCCCCGCAATCGCACGCTGAAACCGTGCTGGCGCAGGACGAGAGCGCTCAGGCCCGCATCGTTGCTGACTACATCGCCGGCATGACCGACCGCTTCGCCATTGATGAGTGGGAGCGGCTGTTCGACCCTCGTCGCCTGAAGTAGGGCGGGTAAAGTAGCGCCATGCCCAGCAAGACCCCCGACCCAAAGACTGCCCCCAAGCCCGATGCCAAGAGCAAGCCGCGCCGCAAGCGCGCAGCGGCCGCGACAGGCAGCGCCGAATACACGGTGGACGAACTCGCCCGCGCCGCCGACGCCACCGTGCGCAACGTGCGCGCCTACCAGGATCGCGGCCTGCTGCCGCCGCCGGAGAAGCGCGGCCGCACCGGCATCTACACCAGCGACCATCTGGCACGCCTCAGGCTGATCAACCAGCTGCTTGACCGCGGCTACACCCTCGGCAACATCGCCGAGCTGATCGCCGCCTGGGAAAAAGGCCAGAACCTGCGCGACCTGCTGGGGCTGGAAAGTGCGATCACCTCGCCGTGGTCGGAGGAGCTGCCCGGCTATTTTTCGATGCCCGAGCTCGTCGCCCTGTTTGCCAAGCGCGAGAAACTTAGCGACATGCCGAGCCTGATCCGCCGCGTGGCCGAGTTAGGGATTCTTCAGGCGGATGGCCTGCGCTTTCGCGCGCCCAGACCGCGCCTAGTGCATGCGGCAGCGCAGCTTGTTGAGATGGGTATTCCACTCTCGGCGCTGCTCGACATCATTCGCATGCTGCGCGGCAACGTTGAGCGCGTGGCCAACGAGCTGGTGCAGCTGGCGCTGCAGCACGTACTGGTGCGCCACTTGAAGGATGGCCTACCCAAGGCCGGCGAGGTGCCCAGAATTGCCGAACTGATCTGGAAGCTGCGCCCCATCGCCGATGTGGCGGTCGATGCTGAAGTGGCGCGGGCCATGGAGCTGGCGATTCAGAAGTATCTCGGCGATATCCTTGGCAACGTGCTGGATCAGTTGCCGGGCCAGCGCTAGTTTTTATGTGAATGACTGGCCACGTCTGAAGACGTGGCCAGTCATTCCGGCGATCGTGCGCAAACCCGATCAAGCCGCCAGCGCCATCTCTTCCATCTCGCGCCGGTCATAGCTTGCCTTCCACTGCGCCAGTGCAGTAGGGCGGGTTAGCGCAGCGTAACCCGCCGTTCCGCGCAGGCTTCGCGCTCACAAGGCGGGTCTCGACCCGCCCTACACAAGCTGTATCAACCGGCTCGCGGATGAAGTCCGTGAGCCGAATCAAGCCGCCAGCGCCATCTCCTCGATCTCGCGCTGGTCATAGCGCGCCTTCCACTGCGCCAGCAGCGCGCGGGTGTCGTGCTGTGAAGGGTGAAAGCCGGGCCTGAAGTAGTCCAGATAGGGCTTGACCGCGCGGCGCAGGCCGCCGGGTGCGGTGAAGGCGAACTTGCCCAGGTTCAGCCAGCCGCGCCAGTCGGTGGCGATGCCGTCGCGCTGAATCAGATGCGCCTGGTTCTGGAACACCCGTGCCCAGAACAGCACCGTCACGGCAGCCATCCAGCTGGTGCGGCGCAGATAGCCCGCAGGGCCTCTCGCCATGCTCTGGTACACGTCGTAGCAGACGGCCTTGTGCTCGTTCTCTTCCACCGCGTGCCACATCCATAGGGCGCGCATTTCAGGGTGCGAGCCTTCGGGGATCAGCTCGGGGTGGCGCAGCAGCACCTCGGCCAGAATGCCTGTGAAGTGCTCCAGCGCGCAGGTGACGGCCAGCTTGTTGAGCGGGTTCTTGCCGGAGACGCCGCGCAGCAGCTTGATGCTGTCGCGCTCCAGCCGCGCCACGTCATAGCCCATCTGCGCCAGCCGCTCGTTGTAAACGCGGTGCTCGCGGCCATGCATGGCCTCCTGGCCGATGAAGCCCTGGAGATCTTCCAGCAGCTTGGGGTTCTTGAGCTGATCCTTGAAATGACGCGCGCTTTCGATGAAGAACTTCTCGCCTTCCGGGAAGACGATGGAAAGCGCATTCAGCAGTTGGCTGACATGCGGGCCATGCGCGTTCCAGGTTTTCAGGTCGACGTCGTCGAGCTTGAAGTGGATGTCACGACGGGGGATGTCCTTGCTGCCCTTGCGGTTCAGCTTGGCTTTGGGTGCGGTGGCAATGGCAGTCACGGTCATGGAGCAGCTCCAGTGGATGATCAATCTGGGCTTACTGTGCCATTGCAAAATGTCACATTCAAGAGGGGCCGGCTTGGCGGTGGCAATCAGGAGGCAATCTGGCGGCGATGGGTCAGATTTGCAGTGGGCGAAACGACTGTCCGGATCGCGTGCGCTTTGCCGGTGTTGGAGCGCCTGCGTCGTCGCGGTGAGGATTCCCAGAGCCGCTCACATTGACGTGCCGCGCGCGCTTCCTATACTTCCATGTTGCACCGCAACGAAATGGCGTCTCCGTGCCACGCGACCAAGGAATCAGGTCGCTCGGAACTCACCCCTGAAACAGCGGCCGCACCCTTTTGCGGCGAGGGCTTCGCCGCCCCTACGTTTTAGGTTACGAACATGCGCCAGCCACAAGACCAGGCAGAAGGTCTTCAGCCGACCAATGCTCCCCAGGGCCTCTACCGCGCCGATTTCGAGCGTGATAGCTGCGGTTTCGGGATGATTGCCCAGATGGACGACGTGGCCAGCCACGATCTGGTCAAACGGGCCATTACGGGGTTGGAGCGCATGACCCACCGCGGAGCCATTGCCGCCGACGGCAAGACTGGCGATGGCTGCGGCCTGTTGCTGAAGAAGCCCGACCGCTTCCTGCGCCGCGTGGCCGCCGAAGCGGGTATCGAGATTGGCAGCAATCAGCAGTACGCCGCCGGCAACCTGTTTCTCTCCACAGATGAGGTGAAGGCCGCGCGCGAACGCGCCGTGCTGGCCGACGCCTGCGCGCATCACGGCCTGACGCTGGCCGGCTATCGCGTGATGCCCATTGGCCCCGAAGCCTGTGGCGAAGAGGCGCTGGCGGCCATGCCGCGCTTCGAGCAGGCTTTTGTGACCGCGCCGGCTGCAATGCATCGCTTCGAGTTCGAGCTGAAGCTGTTCAAGGCCCGCCGGCGTGCCGAGAAGCTGCTGAGTGCTGAGGGCAACAACGATTTCTACGTGACCTCGTTGTCCTGCCGCGTCATCGTCTACAAGGGCCTGCTCATGCCCGAGTGGCTGCCAGTGTTCTACAAGGACCTCGCCGCGCCGGACCTTGAAAGCTCCATCGCGGTCTTCCACGAGCGTTTCAGCACCAACACGATGCCGAAGTGGAAGCTCTGCCATCCCTTCCGCTTTCTGGCCCACAACGGTGAGATCAACACCGTCAGCGGTAACCGCTACTGGGCGCTGGCCCGTGCGCCGAAGTTCCAGTGCGCGGCACTCCCGGATATTCACGAGATCACCCCGCTGGTGGGTCAGAAGGGTTCGGACTCCGAATCGCTCGACAACATGTTCGAAGTGCTGCTGGCCGGCGGCATGGACATGTTCGCTGCCCTGCGCGCGCTGATTCCGCCGGCCTGGCAGAACGTCGAAGACCTCGATGCGGACCTGCGCGCCTTTTACGAATACAACTCGCTGCAGATGGAACCCTGGGATGGCCCCGCCGGCGTGGTGCTCACCGATGGCCGCTATGCCATCTGTGCTACCGACCGCAATGGGC
>CAMTXV010000083.1:0-10698 GCA_947085665.1 uncultured Sinobacteraceae bacterium
CCGCACGCAAGGACCATTACTTAGCTGCTTCGCGACGCGAGCCCCTCGCCGTCATCGCAATAGCTGTTTTCCTTTTTGGTCTTGCCCCGCCGTTCTTGTTTATCCTTCCAGCGGCTGAGCCGGGATGCAGCTATCGCTGCATCCGAGAGGGAGATTTCCTGCTGCTTGTTTGGTGCCTCGGCATCTCTCATGTGTTTGCGTGGATGTTCGGTTACCTATTGTTCTGTGTTGCAAACATGCGGAGCGCAGCCAAGTAGCAACGCTGCACTCGACGGCTCAGCAGGCCTAGGTCTGAATAGAGTTGCGCGTTTTCTGCCTCTCACGTTCTGTCGTTCGCGCTGCCGCGCTTGCCTGTTGTGTTGTGCTCTGGTGTCTTTGGTTTCGCCTCGCGGCGACTTAACTTCTTTTGCTTGTGCAAAAGAAGTGAGCAAGAAAAGCACCCCCGATACGGTGGTGCCGCTGCGCGTCACTACCCTGCGATGCTTGGTCTTCAGGGGCGCTGCGGAACTCGCACGATGAAGCCGCGCTCAGACAATCCTCGCGCACAGCCCCCTGAAGCCCTCCGCTTCTCGGCACCTCCCACGGGACCCAACAGCACATCAAAAGCAACAGCAGGCGTTCGCTTCGCTCGCGCAGCGAGTGCTTTGGCTTGTGACTTCGGGCCCCGTGGAGGGCGCCGAGAAGCGCAGGCTCAAGGGGAGCTGTGCGCGAGGATTGTCTGAGCGAGCATCTTCTCGCGAGCGAGTTCCGCAGCGCCCCCTTGGGCCGAGCATCGCAGGGTAGTGCCGGAGGCACCGCCCGATCGGGTGTGCTTTTCTTGGTTACTTCTTTTGCACAAGCAAAAGATGTAACTCGCCGAAAGGCGAAACCAAACCCACAGTGCACCGCTCAGTCAGCAAGCGCGGCAGCGCGATCAGAGCAAGATCAAAGCGTGCGAGCCGCAAAGGTATCGCAGGCATTCACATCCCCCTTCTCGAACCCCACCTTGAACCAGCGTACCCGCTGCTCCGAGGTGCCATGCGAGAAGGAATCCGGCACCACCGTGCCCTGGCTCTGCTGCTGCAAACGGTCATCGCCGATGGCAGTTGCGGTGGCCATCGCCTCTTCGATGTCGCCCGGTTCCAGCCAGTTGTGGCGCTGCTGGGCGTGATGCGCCCAGAGGCCGGCGAAGCAGTCTGCCTGTAGCTCCTGCCGCACCAAGAGGCCGCCATCGCCCTTGACGTCCTGCCCGGCACGGCGCGCATCGTTCACCTTGGCACTCACGCCAATCAGCGTCTGTACGTGATGGCCGATCTCATGGGCAATGACATAAGCCTCGGCAAAGTCACCGCCGCCGCCCAGGCGCGCGCGCATCTGCTCAAAGAAGGCGGTGTCGAGATAAGCCTTGCGGTCTGCCGGGCAGTAGAACGGCCCGCTCGCACTGGTGGCGCCGCCGCAGGCGCTCTGCACGCTGCCGGAAAACAACACCAGCTTGGGCTGCTCGTACTGCGCATTGGCCTGCTGGAAGATGGCCGTCCACACATCTTCTGTTTCGCCGAGGATGGCAGCGACGAACTCCCGATTGGCGTTGTTCTCGGCCGAGGGCTCGGCGCTCTGCGTGGTCACCGGCGCGCCACCACCCACCACCGAATTGACTAGGCCCAGCATCTCGATGGGGTTCTTGCCCAGCAGCAGGCTGATCACCACCACCGCCGCGATACCGCCCAGACCCAGCTTACCGCCGCCCAGCCCGATGCCGCCCCGGCGTGAGCCGCCCTCTTCGATGTTGCTGCTGCGACGACCGTCTTTCCAGCGCATGGCTTACTCCGGTGTGGGTTCCGTGGTGGCGCTGAGTTTAGAGCGCGCGGGTACGCCCTCGGCACTGGCAAGAAAATCCTTCGAAAACGCCGCAAACACGCCCTGCTCGATGGCCTCGCGGATGCGCCGCATCAGGTCGAGGTAGTAGTGCAGGTTGTGCAGGGTATTCAGGCGCGAGCCGAGAATCTCGTTGCAGCGGTCGAGGTGGTGCAGGTAGGCGCGCGAGTAGTTCTGGCAGGTGGAACAGCTGCACTTGGGGTCGAGCGGGCCGGCGTCATCCTTGTGCCGCGCATTGCGGATTTTGATCACGCCCTCGCTAGTGAACAGGTGCCCATTGCGGGCGTTCCGCGTCGGCATCACGCAGTCGAACATGTCGATGCCGCGCCCCACCGCCTGCACGATGTCGCGCGGCGTGCCCACGCCCATCAAGTAGTGCGGATGCCCGGCCGGGAGCACCGGGCCCACGGCATCGAGCACTTTCAGGCGCTCGTCTTCTGGCTCACCCACGCTCAAGCCGCCTACGGCGTAGCCGTGAAAACCCACTTCGGTGAGGCGTTGCAGCGACTCGCAGCGCAGCTCGGCGTGCATGCCGCCCTGCACGATGCCGAACAGCGCATTGGGGTTGTCCGCGTGCTCGGTTTTGCAGCGCGCAGCCCAGCGGGCGGAAAGCTCCATGCTCTTGCGTGCTTCATCCACCGTGGCTGGGTACGGCGTGCATTCGTCGAACTGCATGACGATGTCGCTGCCCAGTGCATGCTGGATCTGCACGGATTTCTCCGGCGAGAGAAACACCTTGTCGCCATTCACGGGCGAGGCAAAGTGCACGCCGTCTTCCGTGAGCTTGCGCAGCGCCGAGAGGCTCCACACCTGAAAGCCGCCGGAGTCGGTGAGGATGGGGCCATCCCAGTTCATGAATCGGTGCAGGCCGCCCAGCTTCTTCACCGTCTGCTCACCCGGCCGCAGCCAGAGGTGAAAGGTGTTGCCGAGAATGATCTGGCTGCCCACTTCGCGCAGCTCGGGCGGCGTCATGGCCTTCACCGTGCCGTAGGTGCCCACGGGCATGAAGATGGGGGTTTCGACCACGCCGTGTTGCAGGTGCAGGCGGCCGCGGCGGGCTGCGCCGTCGGTCTTCAAAAGTTCAAATTGCATGGCGGCATTATCCCGTAACCTTCGGGCATCCATTCAAGGAATTCGCCATGCGCTCGTTCGATCACATTCCCGTTGGCACCGTCCGCTTCTGGGCCTGGCTGGATACGGCCGTCAGCTGGCTGCCGGCCATTCCGCCGCTGTCGATCTATTTCGTCAGCGGGCTGTACACCATGAACGGCTGGCTTGGCGGCACGGCGGTGATGCCGGCCTTCGAGCCCATCCACCTCGTGTTCGTCAGCCTCATGGGCTCGCTGGTGACGGTGTGGTGCCTCGCCCGCATTCTGTACGCCGCGCCGTGGATGGCCGTGGTGGATGGCTGGGGCCGGCTCTGGGTGGGCGCCACGCTGGTGTGGTTTCTGCTGGCGGGCGGCCTGCCGCCGATTCTCTGGATGTTTGTATTCACCGAGTGGATCGGCGCCTTCGCCCAGCTGCGGCTCGCCTATTTTCCCAAGCAGGCTTAAGGCGCTGGCAGCGGTTCGATCAGCATCGCATCGCCATAGCTGAAAAAGCGGTAGCGCTGGGCCACCGCATGGCGGTAGGCCGCCAGCAGGCGCTCGTAGCCACCAAAGGCGCACACCAGCATCAGGAGCGTGGACTCCGGCAGATGGGTGTTGGTGAGCAGCACATCCACCGCGCGAAAGCGGTAACCCGGCGTGATGAACAAGCGCGTTTCCCCTGCGGCGGCACCGCCATCGGCAAAGGCGCTTTCCAGCGCGCGGGCCACCGTGGTGCCCACGGCCACCACGCGCCCGCCGGCGGCACGGGTGGTGGCGATGGCCGCAGCGGTTTCGCTCGGCACCTCATAGCGCTCGGCGTGCATCACGTGGTCTTTCACGTCATCCACCCTCAGCGGCTGGAAGGTGCCTGCGCCCACATGCAGCGTGACCTTGGCCGTGTGTACGCCACGCGCAGCGAGTGCGGCCAGCAAGGCTTCGTCGAAGTGCAGGCTGGCGGTGGGCGCAGCGACCGCACCGGGCTTGTCGGCAAACACTGTCTGGTAGCGGGTTTCGTCTTCCAGCTCGGGCGTGCGCTCGAAGTAAGGCGGCAGCGGCAGCGCACCCAGGCGCTCCATCAGCTGCCAGACCGTGCCGGGACCTTCCCAGCGCAGATGGAATAGATCGTCTTCTCGGCCCAGCATCGTGAAGTGCCCCTCGCCCACCACAATCCAGCCACCGGGCTTGGGCTTTTTGCTCACCCCCAGCTGGGCGAACACCTCGGTATCGCTGAGCACGCGCTCGATGAGCACCTCGGCCCGCCCGCCCGTGGGCTTGGCGCCGATCAAGCGGGCCTTGATGACCTTGGTGTCGTTGAACACGATGAGATCGCCGGGGTTGAGCAGCTGCGGCAAATCAACAGTGAAGCGGTCGTGCAGGCCATCGGCGGCCACATGCAGCAGGCGCGAGGCCGAACGGGGGGTGACGGGATGCTTGGCAATGAGCTCTGGCGGCAGCTCGTAGGTGAAGTCGGAACGTTTCATGCGCGCATTGTCCCCCAGCGGCCGCGCCAATGCGGCGCGCGCATCGCTATAATCCGCGGCCTTGCTGAAAGCCTAAGTGGCGGAATCGGTAGACGCAGCGGATTCAAAATCCGCCGGGGCAGCCCCCCGTGGGAGTTCGAGTCTCCCCTCAGGCACCAGCAGTCGGCATCACGCGACATCAGCAAGTGGCACCGGCAAGTGACATCAAGAAGTGCAAAAACCCCCTGGAAATAGGGGGTTTTTCGTTTGTGCGGCACCTGAGCGGCCCACTCTGCGTCTGGCCCTGCCCGCTCCTCGCTGGCGGAGCGGTGCTCCGCCTCAGCCTCTTGGATCAAATGCGATCCAGCGGGCTCACCACGCCACGAGCGCCTCGATTGAGTACGTGGGTGTAGATCATGGTGGTTGCCACATCGGCATGGCCGAGCAGGTCTTGCACGGTGCGAATGTCGTAGCCGTCTTCGAGCAGGTGTGTGGCAAAGCAGTGCCGCAGCGTGTGGGGTGTGACCGGCTTGCTCAAGCCTGCCAGCGTTGCGGCCTGGCGCACCGCGCGCTGCAGCTGGCGCTCGTCCAGGTGATGGCGGCGCACGGCGCCCGAGCGGGGGTCGCTTGAAAAGCCGGCGGCCACGAACACGTATTGCCAGGGCCACTGCCGGGCTGCGTTGGGGTACTTAGCGGCCAGCGCATAGGGCAGCGCCACTTCGGCCCTGCCCTGCGCGCTGTCGCGCTCAAACAGGCTGCGGCGGCGCTGCGGCTGCTCGCGCAGCGGCACCACCAGCGCCGTGGGCAGCATGGTGATGCGATCTTTATTGCCCTTGCCGGCGCGAATCATGATTTCGCGGCGGTTGAGGTCTATGTCCTGCACGCGCAGGCGCAGCACTTCGAGCAGGCGCATGCCCGTGCCATAGAGCAGGCGCACCAGCAGCTCGGCATCGCTGCCGCGCTTCAAGGCCGCCAGCAGTTGCTGCACCTCGACCCGGCTCAGCACCACGGGCAGGCGCTGCGAGCGCTTGGCCCGGGTGACGTCCTTGAGCCAGGGCAGATCCACCCCGAGCACCTGCTGGTAGAGAAACAGCAACGCCGCCAGCGCCTGGTTTTGCGTGCTGGCCGAGACGTGCCGCACCACCGCCAGGTGGGTGAGAAAGGCCTGCACCTCGTCGGCGCCCATCTCGCGCGGGTGGCGCTTGCCGTGGTGCACGATGAAGCGTTTTATCCAGTTGACGTAGCTCTGTTCGGTTCGCAGGCTGTAGTGCAAGGTGCGAATGCGTTCACGCACCTGGTCGAGCAGCTTGGGGGGCTGAGCGGGTGTGTTCAGGTTTGTCGCGTTTGCTGGCAAGCTCAAGGCGCACTCCCATAACGAATAGAAGGGAATTCAATGACCTACCGGGACAAACTAAGCGGCGGCGCCCAAGGGGCGCCGTGTTATCCGTCACTTTTGACGCCTAATTGGCGTTGGGCAGCATTGAGAGAGTTTTTATCAACAGGGAGAATGACGTGAGAGTAATCAAGCTGGCTATTGCGCTTTCGGCCTTGGTCACTAGCGCAACCGCAGTCGCGCTGCCGCTAGGTTCAGTGACCATAGAACAAGAACTCGCTGGAACCAAAGTGAGCATTCCAATTGATTTGGACTTAGAAGCAACTACGACAAACGCTGGCCTGGAACTTAAGGTGACAACGGATGCAAATCTGGCTGCTCTCCAAAGCAACTTCAGCCAGATGGTTGGCAGCTATGAACTACCAAGCGATAACTGCCCTGGCTACGGCCAACATCCTGTAGCGAAATTAACTTCGACATCACTCGGCGTAGAAGGAAACAAAGCTGTTGTAAAGATAAAAGCTCATGTGGCCATGTGGGATTGCCAGAAAGGTTTCCCTGGTGGTGGAACTACCATGGAATGGAAAAACAAATGCGTAAAAATCCTCGGAAAGAAAATGTGCACCAAAGTTCCGCACAAGGTGACAATTCAGCCGGGGCCAGACATCAAGAATAAAATCATAGAAGATGACGTAGACGCAACGGTGTCATTCGCTGCGGGAACGAACGACGGGAAAAGCATCGAACTAGTGCCGAGCAATGTCGATGTTGATCTACATAACGACATCACCAAATTTCTAAATTCCATCGCAGGTATGTTTAATTCCAGTGCTTCTCAGATTGCAAAAAAGCAAATTGGTCAACTGGTTGACGCTGGTGTATTGCGGCAGGCAATTCCAGCCGAGGTATTGGTCTATGAGCCAAACGTAACAAGTATCTCGTTTTATCCTAAAGCGGACGGTTCACTTGCTTTAAAAGCGAGCTTCACCGCGATTCTCACTGGCGATCAACTCAACGGCTTTATGAAAGAGGCGTTGGAGTAGTGCTGCCCAACCAGGCGCTCCAGCCGACCGTTTTGCCTTCGCTTCGCTACGGCAAAACGGCGGCTGAGCTTGGGCGTTGAGGCTGTAGAAAATCCCCATATTCAAACCTGATCTGCCACACAAGCCGCTGCTCTATTGCAGCGGCTTTGTTGTTTCCAGGGAAAGCGCCGCCACGCGCGGCCAGCCCACCCACCGCCACAAAAAAGGCGGCGCCCGAAGACGCCGCCTTGGTTCTGCCACCTCGCTTTGTTGAGCCGGGGTGCTGTGCCTTGAAGCCTAGCTGCGGTCGAAGCGGTCCAGGTTCATCACCTTGTTCCAGGCGGCCACGAAGTCCTTGTAGAACTTCTGCTGGCTGTCGGCTGCGGCATACACCTCGGCGATGGCGCGCAGCTCCGAGTTCGAGCCGAAGGCGAGGTCCACCGGCGTGGCGGTCCACTTCAGCTTGCCGCTCTGGCGGTCCACGCCTTCGTAAACGCCTTCCTGCTGGGCCGACTTCTTCCACTGGGTCGACATGTCGAGCAGGTTGACGAAGAAGTCGTTGCTGAGCGTGCCGGGCTTGGCGGTGAATACGCCGTGCGCGACCTGGCCTACGTTGGCATCGAGCGTGCGCAGGCCGCCCACGAGCACGGTCATTTCGGGCACGGTGAGGGTGAGCAGGCTGGCGCGGTCAATCAGCAGTTCGGCCGGGGAGTGGGTGGCTTCCTTGCTGTAGTAGTTGCGAAAACCATCGGCCACGGGCTTGAGGTAGTCGAACGACACCACGTCGGTCTGCTGCTGCGAGGCATCCATGCGGCCGGGGGCAAAGGGCACGGCCACGGTCTGGCCGGCTTTCTTTGCGGCCTGCTCAATGGCGGCAGCACCACCCAGCACCAGCAGGTCGGCCAGCGAAACCTTCTTGCCGCCGGTGGCGCTGGCGTTGAAGTCTTTCTGGATGCGCTCCAGCACCTTCACCACCTTGGCCACTTCCTTGGGGTTGTTCACCTCCCAGTCCTTCTGCGGGGCGAGCCGCAGGCGGGCGCCGTTGGCACCGCCGCGCAGATCGGTGCCGCGGAAGCTGGCAGCCGATGCCCAGGCGGTGCGCACCAGCTCAGGCCCGGTGAGGCCAGAGGCGAGAATCTTGCCCTTGAGCGCGGTCACGTCTTGCTCGGTCACCAGCGGGTGGTTCACGGCAGGAATGGGGTCTTGCCAGATGAGGTCTTCCTTGGGGGCCTCGGTGCCGATGTAGCGCGCCTTGGGGCCCATGTCACGGTGGGTGAGTTTGAACCAGGCCTTGGCAAAGGCCACTTCAAAGGCCTTGGGGTCTTTGAGGAAACGCTGGGTGACCTTGCGGTACTCCGGGTCTTCGCGCAGGGCGAGGTCGGTGGTGAACATGATGGGCGCGTGGCGCTTGGTCTTGTCGTGGGCATCGGGCACCAGGTTGGCGGCGGCACCGTTGGCGGGAATCCACTGCACGGCGCCGGCGGGGCTCTTGGTTTTTACCCACTCGAAGGCGTAGAGGTTGGTGAGGTACTGGTGGGTCCACTGCGCGGGGGCAGAGGTCCAGGCGCCTTCCAGGCCGCTGGTGGTGGCATCAATGCCCTTGCCGGTGCCGCATTTGTTGGTCCAGCCCATGCCCTGCTCTTCCACGCCGGCGGCGGCGGGCTCTGGGCCCACGCACTCTTCCACCTTGCGGGCGCCGTGGGCCTTGCCAAAGGTGTGGCCACCGGCAATGAGCGCTACGGTTTCTTCGTCATTCATGGCCATGCGGCCAAAGGTTTCGCGAATGTCGGCGGCGGCTGACAGCGGGTCGTGGTTGCCGTTGGGGCCTTCGGGGTTCACGTAGATCAGGCCCATCTGCACGGCGGCCAGGGGTTTCTCCAGCTTGCGGTCGCCGGTGTAGCGCTTGTCGCCGGCCAGAAACTTGGTTTCGGGGCCCCAGTAGACGAGGTCGGCCTCCCAGTCATCGGTGCGGCCGCCGGCAAAGCCGTAGGTTTTGAAGCCCATGCTCTCCATGGCGACGTTGCCCGTGAGCACCATCAGGTCGGCCCAGGAAACGCTATTGCCGTACTTGGCCTTGATGGGCCAGAGCAGGCGGCGGGCTTTGTCGAGGTTGGCGTTGTCGGGCCAGCTGTTGAGGGGCTCGAAACGCTGCTGGCCACCGCCCGCACCGCCGCGGCCATCGGCCACGCGGTAGGTGCCGGCGCTGTGCCAGGCCATGCGGATGAAGAAGGGGGCGTAGGTGCCGTAGTCGGCCGGCCACCAGTCCTGCGAGGTTTTCATCACCGTCTCGATGTCTTTCTTGAGCACGGCAATGTCGACGGCGGCAAAGGCCTTGGCGTAGTCGAAATCAGCCCCCAGCGGGTTGGAGGCGGTGCTGTGCTGGCGCAGCGGCGCGAGGTCGAGCTGCTCGGGCCACCAGAACTGGTTGGAACGCGGTGCAGCCTCGGCAAAGGCCGCGCCAGACCACAGCAGCGGTGCTGAAAAAACGGCGCAGGCCGCGAGTAATACCTTTGATTTTTTGCTCATGTGTGCTCCTCAGGGGCGGAAGATGAACTTCACGCGAGGGCACTTGCTCTGCTTGCGGCGGGGTCTGCCTCCAGTCTCCATCAGGCCCGCCGCGCTCAAGGGCCTTCGGCGCGTGACGACACCTTAAGCAGCGACCCCCAGGCGGTGAAATTGCTTTTGCCGCCCTGCCCTGTAGCCAAAATCAATGAGCCCGCCCCGGCACCGGGGCGAACGCTATCGCCTCAACCGGCCAGACCGTCGAAAAACTTCTTGGCCTTGTCGAGCCAGCTGGAAGACTCCGGCGTGTTCTTGCCGCCCTCGCCTTCCAGCGATTCGCCAAAGGCTTTCAGCAGCTCCTTCTGCTTGCGGGAAAGATGCACGGGCACCTCGACCACCACATTGCACAGCAGATCGCCCTGCGGGCCGCCGCGCACGCTCTTCACGCCTAAGCCCCGCAGGCGGAAAGTCTTGCCGCTCTGTGTGCCCTCGGGCACCTTGAGCTGCGCCTTGCCCTTGATGGTGGGCACTTCCATCTCGCCGCCGAGCGTGGCGGTGACGATGCTCACGGGCACGGTGCAGTGCAGATCGGAGCCATCGCGCTCGAAGAAATCGTGCGGCTTGACGTTGACCTGCACGTAGAGATCGCCCGAGCTGGCGCCGGAGTCCCCGGGCTCACCCT
The DNA here is from genome assembly GCA_947085665.1 of uncultured Sinobacteraceae bacterium. Taxonomy (GTDB): domain Bacteria; phylum Pseudomonadota; class Gammaproteobacteria; order Nevskiales; family Nevskiaceae; genus Stagnimonas. The sequence goes on from CAMTXV010000083.1 coordinate 9,942, forward strand.
CGCCTGAAAGCCGGATGCGATCGCCGGTATCCACCCCGGCGGGAATCTTCACTTCCAGCGTTTTCTCGCGCTTCACCTTGCCCACGCCGCGGCAGGGCTTGCAGGCATCGCTCACCATCACGCCCTTGCCGCGGCACACGGGGCAGGTCTGCTGCAGCACGAAGAAGCCCTGGCGCACCTGCACCTGGCCTGCGCCTCCGCACTGGCGGCAGCTGGGCGGCTTCTTGCCATCGGCGGTGCCATGACCGCCACAGGTGGTGCAGTCGTCCCAGGCGGGCAGCTTGATGGTTTCGGTCACGCCGAATACGGCCTGCTCAAGCGTGAGGTCCAGGAGATAGCGCAGGTCTGCGCCGCGGCGCGGGCCGCCGCGCGAGCTGCCGCCGCCGAAGATGTCGCTAAACACATCGCCAAAGATGTCGCTGAAGCCCCCGGCCCCGCCGCCACCGCCGCCGCCACGCCCCTGCAAGCCCTCATGGCCGTGGGCATCGTAAATCTGGCGCTTCTGCGGATTGGTGAGTGTTTCGTAGGCCTCGTTGCACTCCTTGAAAGCTTCCTCGGCCGCCTTGTCGCCCGGATTGCGGTCGGGGTGGTGCTTCATCGCCATCTTGCGATAGGCCTTTTTCAGCTCGTCTTCGCTGGCGGATTTGGCTACACCGAGAACTTCGTAATAGTCGCGTTTGCTCATGGGGCTTTGTGAGGGCGGCGGCTTACGCCGCCTGTGAGGGCGCTCGCCGCTCTCGCGGCTTGCTGTGAGGAC
>CAMTXV010000084.1:0-6073 GCA_947085665.1 uncultured Sinobacteraceae bacterium
CATCGGTGACTGGAGTTCAGACGTGTGCTCTTCCGATCTCGCGTGCTTGAGCACATGGTCGATACCGTCCTGTATTTCGAGCAGGATGTCGGCAGCCGCTACCGCATCGTGCGCGCCGTGAAGAACCGCTTTGGTGCGGTGAACGAACTCGGCGTGTTCGCCATGACCGATGGCGGTTTGAAGGAGGTGAGCAATCCTTCGGCGCTGTTTCTCTCGCGCCACGATCAACCCGTGCCCGGGAGTGTGATCACCGTGACCCGCCAGGGCAGCCGGCCGCTGCTGGTGGAGGTGCAGGCGCTGGTCGATGCCGCGCCCTTCGGCAACCCGCGCCGCGTGACGCTGGGGCTGGAGAGCAACCGCCTGCACATGCTGCTGGCCGTGCTGCACCGCCATGCCGGCATCGCCCTGGGGGATCAGGATGTATTCGCCAATGTGGTGGGCGGCATGAAGATCAGCGAGCCGGCGGCAGACTTGCCGCTCTTGGTGGCCGCGCTCTCCAGCTTCCGCGGCCGGCCAGTGCCCAACGACATGGTGATCCTCGGCGAAGTAGGGTTGGCCGGCGAGATTCGCCCGGTGCCCAACGGTGAAGAGCGCCTTGCCGAAGCCGCCAAGCACGGCTTCAAGCGCGCCATCGTGCCGGAAGCCAACCGACCCCGGAAATCCACCAAGCTTGATCTCGACGTGTTGCCGGTGGGGCGGCTGGATCAGGCGCTGGCGCTGATCTAAGACTTGGCCCGGTAGGCGCTGGGTGACAAGCCCGTCCAGCGCTTGAAGGCGCGGTTGAAGCTGCTGGCGTCGGCAAAGCCGAGCAGATAGGTGATCTCGCTCAGGGAATAGCGGGCATCGCGCACGTAGCCGAGTGCGAGGCTCTCGCGGGTTTCGTTGAGCAGGGCGGTGTAGCTCGTGCCCTCATCCGCCAGCTTGCGCTGGAAATTGCGCAGGCTCATGTGCAGGGCGGCGGCAGCTTGCTCCTGCGAGGGCTCACCTAGCGAGAGCTGCTGGATGAGCGCGGCCTGCACTTTGGCGCGCAAATCCTGCTGTGGTAAGCGCGCCAGTTGCTGCACCACCACGGCATCGTTGTGGCGGGCCAGTTCGGCATTGGCACCTGCCAGCGGCTGCTCGCACACCGCACGGTCGAACCACAGGGCGTTCTCTGCCGCGCCGAACTGCATCGGCGCGCGAAAGCTGCGCTCGAAGGCCGCGAGGTTGAAGGGTGCTGGCCGTCGCAAGGTGACCCGCGTGGGCGAGAACTCGCGCCGGTGCAGGCCGCGGCAGAGCCGCACGAACAACAGCGCGAAGGCATCGACGGCCTCTGGCGCGGGCTGCGCACCGGTGGGCGGGGTTTGCAGGGTGAGGCGGTAGCTCTCGGCATCGGGCGCGAAGGACAAGTCGCCGGCATCAGTCACCAGCCGGAAATAGCGCAGGCTGCGCTCGAAGGCCTCGCGCAAGGTGCTGCTGGCCAGCAGTGAAAAGCCCAGGGCGTGAAAAGTGGTGTGGCCCACATGGCGGGCGACGGTGAGGCCAAAGGCATCGTCGCCCACCGCCGCCACGGCCAGCCGCCACAGCCGCGTGGTGGCGGCCACTGAGTAGCGCGCGTTGGGGTCGTCGAGTACTGCGAGATCAAGCCCTGCCGCGCTGAACAGCGCGCCGCTATCCAGCCCGGCCGCATCCAGCGCCTTGCGGATGGCCTTGGCCCAGCTGGTGAGGGCAGTCGCAGCGGGAGTCATCGAGGTTGGCGTCTCAGGTCAAGCGAATGGCGGCTGCGGTCAGGCGGGCCTGCGGCGGCATCGTTACTTTAGAGGTCTGGAAACAGACCACTTCAAGAGGATGTCGGCATGAACACTCCCAATGCAACCGCAGTGCTGCTGAGCGACGAACAGAAGACCGAACACATCAAGGCGGTGGTGCTCAAGGCCGGTGCCGATCTGCGCGCGCGCTATCCCGTCCTCCAGCATCAGGACGCGATTGGCGCGGCCATCATGGCCTTCTCGCTGCTGGGCATGATCGCCAGCGGCGTGCTTTACGTGCAGGGTCACATCGCCTGGTGGGTCTGCGTGCCGGTGACGGCCCTGTTCGCCTCGCTGATCCACGAGCTGGAGCACGATCTCATTCACCTGATGTACTTCCGCAAGACACCCTGGGCCAACAATCTGATGCTGGCTCTGGGCTGGCTGGCGCGCGCCAGCACGGTGAGCCCCTTCGTGCGCCGCAAGCTGCACATGCACCACCACAAGTACTCGGGCACCGAGAGCGATCTGGAAGAGCGGGGCATCACCAATGGCGAGCGCTGGGGCCTGCGCCGCCTGCTGATGCTGGGCGACAACATGCTGGCGGTGTACCTGCGCCCCAAGACCATGGTGAAGGCCACCCGCGCCTACATCCGCTCACAGAACCCGCCCAGCAAAGCGGCTGCCAAGGCCATGGGCAAGGAACAGCTGCGGGCGTATTTCCCGCTCGGCAATCTCTACTACGCGCTGTTCCACACCTGGGTGCTGAGCCATGCGGTGCTGCTGGTCGCACCGCTGCTGGGCTTCAACATCAGCCTGCCAGCCGCGCTGCAACCCTGGCTGGCGGGGCTGGATGTGTTCGCCGTGGTCTACATGCTGCCTTCGCTGCTGCGCACCTTCTGCCTGCACTTCGTCAGCTCCAACATGCATTACTACGGCGATGTCGAGGCCAAGAACGTGATGCAGCAGTGCCAGGTGCTCAATGTGTGGTGGATGGCGCCGTTCAACCTGTTCTGCTTCAACTTCGGCAGCACCCACGCCATCCATCACTTTGTGGTGAAGGAACCCTTCTACGTGCGCCAGCTCACCGCTGCAAAGGCCCATGCGGTGATGCGCGAGATGGGCGTGCGCTTCAATGACATTGGCACCTTCGCCCGTCGCAACCGCTGGACCCGCAAGACCGACCTGCAGGCGCTGCCGGCGGTCTGAAGGCTTCCGCCGCTGCCGGCGGGCAGCGACAATAGGGTTCTTCCAGCCACACGCTCCTGGGTGCAGAACCCAGGCCGTCCGCCATGATTCGTTTGACCGAACTCTCGCTGCCCATCGACCACGCCGATGAGGCGCTGCGCCCCGCCATCCTCAAGCGGCTGGGACTGAAGGAGGCCGAGCTGCTGGACGTGCAGCTGTTTAAGCGCAGCTACGACGCGCGCAAGAAATCAGTCGATCTCTGCTTTGTCTACACGCTCGATCTGGTGGTGGCTGATGAGGCCAAGGTGCGGGCGCGCTTCGCGGACGACCGCAACGTCAATGCCGCTCCCGATACCGGCTATCACTTCGTCACCACGGCGGCGCCCAAGCTGCCGCACCGGCCATTGATCGTCGGCTTCGGTCCCTGCGGCATCTTTGCCGCACTCGTGCTGGCGCAGATGGGCTTCAGGCCCATCGTGCTCGAACGCGGCAAGGCGGTGCGCGAGCGCACCAAGGACACCTGGGCGCTGTGGCGCAAGAACATCCTCACGCCCGAGAGCAATGTGCAGTTCGGCGAGGGCGGGGCGGGCACCTTCAGCGACGGCAAGCTCTACAGCCAGATCAAGGACCCACGCCATCTCGGCCGCAAGGTGCTTCACGAGTTCGTGAAGGCTGGCGCGCCAGAGGAGATTCTCTACGTCAGCAAGCCACATGTCGGCACCTTTCGACTGGCCAGCATGGTCGAGAAGATGCGCGCCGAGATCATCGCGCTCGGCGGCGAGATCCGCTTCGAGCAGCGCGTGACCGATGTGCTCATCGACCAGTCCATTGATGGGGGCCACATCCGCGGCGTGACGCTCGCCAGCGGCGAACAGCTGCGCAGCGACCACGTGGTGATGGCGCTGGGTCATTCGGCCCGCGACACCTTCCGCATGCTGCACGCGCGCGGCGTGTTCGTGGAGGCCAAGCCCTTCTCGCTGGGCTTCCGCATCGAGCACCCGCAGTCGCTCATCGACCGCGCCCGCTTGGGCAAGTTTGCCGGCCACCCCAAGCTGGGGGCGGCCGACTACAAGCTGGTGCATCACGCCCGTAATGGTCGCTCGGTATATAGCTTCTGCATGTGCCCCGGCGGCACGGTGGTGGCGGCAACCAGCGAGGAGAACCGTGTGGTGACCAACGGCATGAGCCAGTACTCGCGCAACGAGCGCAACGCCAATGCCGGCATCGTGGTGGGCATCACGCCCGAGGCCGACTTCCCCGGCGGGCCGCTGGCGGGTCTGGCCTTGCAGGAACATTGGGAGTCGCGCGCTTATCAGCTCGGCGGCGGCACCTACGAAGCCCCGGCGCAGCTGGTGGGCGATTTCATTGCCGGTCGTGCCTCCACCACGCTCGGCAGCGTGGTGCCCAGCTACAAGCCGGGCGTGAAGCTGGGCAGCCTCGACACCGCACTGCCGGACTACGCCATCGAAGCCATCCGCGAGGCGCTGCCGGCGTTCGAAAAAAGCATTCGTGGCTTCTCGCTGCACGATGCGGTGCTTACCGGAGTGGAGACCCGCACCTCGGCACCGCTGCGCATCACCCGTGGCGAGGATCTGCAAAGCCTCAACACCAAGGGCCTCTATCCGGCCGGCGAGGGTGCGGGCTATGCGGGCGGCATTCTCTCTGCGGGTGTCGATGGCATCCGCGTCGCTGAAGCGCTGGCCAAACAAATACTTTCGGAAATGACATGAACGAGCAGGCCCCTGCAGCACCGAGTTTTTTTGAGGCCCTGCGTTATTGGTTCAAGCTGGGCTGCATCAGCTTCGGCGGACCTGCGGGGCAGATCGCCATCATGCAAACCGAGCTGGTGGAAAAGCGCCGCTGGATCTCTCAAGGCCGCTTTCTGCACGCCCTCAACTACTGCATGGTGCTGCCAGGGCCGGAGGCGCAGCAGCTCGCCACGTACCTGGGCTGGCTGTTGCATGGCGTGCGCGGCGGCATTGCCGCTGGGGCGCTGTTCGTGCTGCCTTCGCTGCTGCTGCTCATCGCGCTCAGTTGGGGCTATCTGGCACTCGGTCCTCAGGCCTCTACCACGCTGCTCGCGGGTGTGAAGCCGGCGGTGGTCGCCATTGTGGCCTTCGCCGCCTGGCGCATCGGCAGCAAGACACTCAAGCATCCGGCGCTCTGGGCGCTGGCGCTGTTGAGTTTGCTGGCCCTGAGCCTGCTGCCGCCAAACGCCTGGCTGTTTCCGCTGCTGCTTTTCGCCGCCGCCTTCGCGGGTTGGATGCTGCGCGCAAAACTCAAGCCCGCCGGCCACGGTGGCGCGAAAGCGGCTCACCATCTGCCCGCCTTGATCGACGACGACACGCCCACACCGGCCCATGCGCGCATCCATCGCGGCGGACTGCTGCGCATTGCGCTCGTTGGCATCGTGCTCGGGGTGGCGGTGTGGAGTGCCATTGCCGGGTTCAGTGGAGCAGACGGCACGCTGGCCGCCATGGGCCGCTTCTTCACGCAGGCTGCTCTCGTCACCTTCGGTGGCGCCTATGCGGTGATGCCGTATGTCTTCCAGAACGCGGTGGAAACCTTTGGCTGGATCACCCCGCCACAAATGCTCGACGGCCTGGCCCTTGGCGAGAGCACGCCGGGGCCCTTGATCATGGTGGTGGCTTTCATCGGTTATGTGGGCGCAGCAGGCGAGGGCAATGTGCTGGCACTCGGCATGGCGGGGGCGGCGGTGGCCACTTTCTTCACCTTTCTGCCCAGCTTTCTGTTCATTCTGGTGGGGGCGCCTTTTGTAGAGCGGAGCCGCAACCTTCAAGCACTCGCCGCACCGCTCACGGCCATCACCGCGGCGGTGGTGGGGGCGATATTGCACTTGGCCCTCACGCTGGGCGCTGCGGTGCTGCTGCCGCAGGGCGAGCCGGACTGGATTGCGCTCGCGCTGGCGGCCACAGGCTTCATCGCGCTGTGGCGCAGCTGGCTGGGCGTGGTGCCGGTGATTGCGCTCAGCACCCTCGCAGGTGGCGTGCTGGCTTGGGCGTTCTAGGGTGTGTTGACAGTCATTTCGTCGCTGCGTTGCCGGTCAAAATCGCGTCAGGCAAGGCGCGAACCGACGCCAAGGCTGAAGCCTTGGCGAGGCGAGCAACGCGGCATGACGTGATTTTGGCCAGCAACCC
>CAMTXV010000085.1:0-2729 GCA_947085665.1 uncultured Sinobacteraceae bacterium
ACCAAGAGCTTCAGCCAGTCGAGCAGCTCGCTGGTCGAGGGCTTCTTCTTCAGGCCCTGGATTTCGCGCAGGCCGAAGAACACCTGCATGGCCTCGTTGATGAGCATTTTCTTGATCTGCGGAAAATGCACGTCGACGATCTTCGCCATCGTCTCCTTGTCCGGGAACTTGATGTAGTGGAAGAAGCAGCGGCGCAGGAAGGCGTCCGGCAGTTCCTTCTCGTTGTTGCTGGTGATCAGGATGATGGGGCGGTGCGTGGCGCGCACGGTCTCGCGCGTCTCGTGCACGTAGAACTCCATCTGATCGAGCTCGCGCAAGAGGTCGTTCGGGAACTCGATGTCGGCCTTGTCGATCTCGTCGATCAACAGCACCGGCCGCACTTCAGAGTGGAAGCACTCCCAGAGCTTGCCCTTGACGATGTAGTTACCGATGGCGCGGCTCTTTTCCTCACCCAGCTGGGCATCGCGCAGTCGCGCCACGGCGTCGTATTCGTAGAGGCCGTGCTGCGCCTTGGTGGTGGACTTGATGCCCCACTCCATGAACGGCGCGCCGAGTGCATTGGCAATCTCGCGCGCCAGCTGGGTCTTGCCGGTGCCCGGCTCACCTTTGACCAGCAGCGGGCGCTGCAGGGTGACGGCGGCATTCACTGCCAGCATCAGGTCGTCGGTGGCGACGTAGTTTTCAGAGCCGGTAAATCGCAAGGCGCTTCTCCAGAGAAGATCATTCGAGGGTGCAGCAAGTCTAACGAAGGCGCTCCACCGACGGTGCTATCGTTCGGGCCGTCGATTCTTCCCGCCATTCACTGCTACGGTTTGTCATGACCACACTCGCTCGCCTCGTCTGTATCGCCTCCCTTTCATTGCCCGCACTGGCCCTGGCGCAAACCACGGCCACGCCAGTGCCCGCCGCCACCTGCATCAAGCCGGTGGTGCCCGCGATTGGCGCCAAGCTCAATAAGGCGGCCTCCGAGAAGCTCAACGCCGAGAGCACCGCCTACGCGGCCTGCGCCAATGCCCATATCAAGGCACTGCGCGCCACGGCAGCCGAGCACCAGGCCACCGCCAATCGCTTCACCGATGCCTCGAACGCCTTCGTGGCCGAGTTCAACGGCTTTGGCACCGCGCTGGGCGAGTTCGGCAAGGCGCAGGCCGCTGCCGCCAAGGCCGCTAGCGAGTAAGCCAGCACCAGCAAAAAGGCGCCCCGAGGGGCGCCTTTTTTTGTTGCAGCCTGCGGGGATCAACCCTTCGCGCGGGCTTCCAGCATGGCCACCGCCGGCAGCTTCTTGCCTTCGAGAAACTCCAGAAAAGCACCACCGCCGGTGGAGACATAGCTGAGCTTCTCGTAGACCTTGAACTTGTCCATCGCCGCCAGCGTGTCGCCACCGCCGGCCAGCGAAAACGCCGGGCTTTCGGCAATGGCCTCGGCCAGCACCTTGGTGCCGTTGGCAAAGCTGTTGAACTCGAATACGCCCACCGGGCCGTTCCAGACGATGGTGCCGCAGGTCTTGAGCTTCTCAGCCAGCAGGGCGGCGGTCTTGGGACCGATATCGAGAATCATCTCGTCGGCTTCCACGTCATCCACATTGCGGGTTTCGGCGTGGGCTTCGGCCGAGAACTCCGGGGCCACCACCACATCCACCGGCAGCGGAATGTCGCCGCCGCGTGCGCGGATCTTCGCAAGGATTTCGCGCGCGGTATCGAGCATGTCTTTCTCATAGAGCGACTTGCCCACGGGCTTGCCCATGGCCGCCAGAAAGGTGTTGGCAATACCGCCGCCGACGATGAGCTGGTCGGCCACGTCCGCGAGGCTCTTCAAGAGATCGAGCTTGGTGGAGACCTTGCTGCCGCCGACGATCACCGCCAGCGGCCGCTTGGGCGTGGCGAGTGCAGCGCCGAGCGCATCGAGTTCGGCCGCGAGCAGCGGGCCTGCGCAGGCAATGGGGGCGAACTTGCCCGCGCCGTGGGTGGAGCACTCGGCGCGGTGGGCGGTGCCGAAGGCATCCATCACGTAGATGTCGCAGAGCGCGGCCATTTTTTCGACAGGGCCTCGTCGTCTTCCTTCTCGCCCTTGAGAAAGCGGGTGTTCTCGCCGAGTACGATCTGGCCGGGTTCAAGTGCGATGCCGTCGATCCAGTTGGTGACGATGGGCACGGTGCGCCCGAGATGCTCGGAGAGCCAGCCAGCCACCGGCGTGAGCGAGTGCTCCGGGTCGAACTTGCCGGCCTTGGGGCGGCCGAGGTGGCTGAGCACAATCACCGAAGCGCCGCGTTCGAGCGCGAGCTTGAGCGTGGGCAGCGAGGCGCGCAGACGCGCATCAGAGCTGATCTTGCCGCTGGAGATCGGCACATTGAGATCTTGGCGGATCAGCAGGCGCTTGCCTGCGAGATCGAGGTCGGTCATGCGGAGGACGGTCATTGCATTTCTCTGTAAGGGCGGCGGCTTCGCTGCCTGTGAGGGCGCGCTGCGCTAGCGCGCATCGCTGAGAGGACGGGCGCTTTGCGCCCTGTGAGGGAGAAACCCAAGATCAGATGCTGCGCGCTTTTCCCTCGCAGGCGCTTGCGCCGCCCTCACAGCAAGTCGCGCAGCGGCGCGCGACCTCACAGGGCGGCGTAGCAGCCCGAGCTTACGCCTTGCCGGCGATGACGCGAACCATCTCAAGAGATCGGAAGAGCACACGTCTGAACTCCAGTCACCGATGCGGTTATCTCGTATGCCGTCTTCTGCTTGAAA
>CAMTXV010000086.1:0-4513 GCA_947085665.1 uncultured Sinobacteraceae bacterium
ACCACCGCCTGCCTTGAAGCCGGCAGCAATCCGGCGCAGATGATGGAGGCGGTGCATGTGGCCGCAGTGATGAAAGCAGGCATAACACTTGTGCATAGCGTGCAGATGCAGAACAAGCTGGATCAACTGATGCTGTGACGCTGCAATCACTCCGCGCGGCGGCCCGCCGCACCGACACCCTTTGCGGTCAGCCGCACGAGCTCCATGAACGACTTCAATACCCACGCCTCCGTGCAGGACTACTACGGCAAGGTGCTTGCCTCCAGCGCTGATCTCAAAACGGCAGCCTGCTGTCTCGCAGGCAGCATGCCGCCCTACATCGCGGCATTGCTCAGCCAGGTGCACGCCGATGTGAAGAACCGCTTCTACGGCTGCGGCTCACCCATACCGCCCGCGCTCGACGGCATGACCGTGCTCGACCTCGGCTGCGGCTCTGGCCGCGACAGCTACGTGCTGGCCCAACTGGTGGGCGCCCAGGGCCGAGTGATTGGTCTGGATATGACCGAACAACAGCTGGAAATCGCCCGCAGCACGCAGGGCTGGCATGCCGAACGATTCGGCTTCGCCAACACCGAATTCAAACAGGGCTACATCGAAGACCTGGCTGCCGCTGGCATTGCCGATGCGAGCATTGATCTCGTCATCAGCAACTGCGTCATCAACCTCTCGCCGGACAAGCTGCGCGTGTTCCAGGAAACCTTCCGCGTACTCAAGCCCGGTGGCGAGCTGTACTTCAGCGATGTCTTCAGCGATCGCCGCATTCCCCCGGCGCTGGCGCAAGACCCGGTGCTGCTCGGCGAGTGTCTGGGCGGTGCGATGTATGTGGAAGACTTTCGCCGTCTGCTGGCGCAGGTGGGCTGCCTGGATGCACGCACCGTCGTCTCCAGCCCCATGGCCGTGAACAACAGTGACATCGAACGACAGGTGGGCAATATCCGCTTCTTCAGCAACACCGTGCGCGCCTTCAAGCTCGACATTGAAGATCGCTGCGAGGACTTCGGCCAAGTGGCCACCTACCTCGGCAGCATTGCCGAGTGTCCACACTTTTTCGATCTCGACGACCACCACCACTTCATCGCGCACAAGCCCATGCTGGTGTGCGGCAACACAGCCGACATGCTGAGCGGCACGCGCTACCGCAAGCACTTTCGTGTTGTTGGCGAGAAGACCACACACTTCGGTTTGTTTGATTGCGGCCCCACCCCATCGGTGGTTGTGGGCAGCGGCGCGGCCTGCTGCTGATGGACCCGGTGCTGCCGCTCTCGGCGCTGGCTGAAGACCCGCGCCACGACTTCGACGCGCTGCTGGCTGCACGTGGCATCACCCTGCCACCGCAGCGCATCGAAACCCTGCAAATCAACCTCACCAAGCTCTGCAACCAGGCCTGCCGCCACTGCCATGTGGATAGCTCACCCGCCCGCACCGAGGCGCTATCGCGCGAGGGCGTGGAGCGCTGCCTGGCCATTCTCGAAAGTCATCCGCAGATCACCCAGCTGGATCTAACCGGCGGCGCGCCGGAGCTGCACCCGGATTTCGACTGGCTGGTGACCGAAGCCGTGAGGCTCGGCAAGCACGTCATGGTGCGCCACAACCTCACTGTGCAGGCCGATGGCAACCCGCAGACGAAACAGAGCAAGGCGCATCTGCCGGAGTTCTTTGCAGCCCACCGGGTCGAGGTGATCTCTTCCCTGCCCTACTACCAGGAGTTCTTCACCGACAGCCAGCGCGGCAAGGGTGTGTTCGGCAAGAGCATGGCGGCCATGCAGCGGCTCAACGCAGTGGGCTATGGCGTGGAGGGTACGGGCCTTGTCTTCAACCTCGTCTACAACCCGGTCGGCCCCTATCTGCCGGCTGCGCAAGCCGTGCTTGAAGCCGACTACAAACGCGAGCTGAAAGACAAGTTCGGCCTCGTGTTCAACGGCCTCTTCACCATCACCAACATGCCCATCCATCGCTTTGCCCTGCACCTGAAGAAAGGCGGGCAATACGAAAGCTACATGGACAAACTGCTGGCGGCCTTCAACCCGGATGCCGCCAACGGCGTGATGTGCCGCAGCCTCATCAGCGTCGACTGGCAGGGCAATCTCTCGGACTGCGATTTCAACCAGCAGCTGGACCTGATGGCGCACGACAGCAACGGCAGGCAGCTGTCGATCTTCGACTTCGATTTTCAGCGCACGCTGGGCCGCAGCATCCGCTTTGGCAGCCACTGCCTCGGCTGCACGGCGGGTGCAGGGTCCAGCTGTGGCGGAGCGACGGCCTAGGAATCGCTCTTGGACGCATCCTCGGCGACACCATCCATCGCGATCTGCGTCAGCTCAAGGGGCAAGCTCTTGCTGGGCTTCACCCCCAGCTGCCGCAGCAGCTCCGCTTGGCGAATGACATTGCCCTTGCCTTCCGAAAGCTTGCGGCGCGCGCCCTGAAAGCTGTCCTGCGCCTGTTGCAGCCGGCGGCCGATGTCATCGAGATCCACCATGAAGCCCACGAGCTTGTCGTAGAGCTCCGCGCCGCGGGTGGAGATTTCCTTCGCATTGCGGCTCAAGCCCTCCTGCCGCCACAGATACGCCACGGTGCGCACCACGAACAGCAGCGTGCTCGGACTCACCAGCAGCACGTTGCGGTCCCAGGCCTGCTGGAAAAGTTCGCGGTCATGGGTCACCGCCAGCATGAAGGCCGGCTCCAGCGGCACGAACATCACCACGAAATCGAGTGACTTCAGCTCATACAGGCTCTGGTAATTCTTCTCAGAGAGCCCCTTGATGTGGTTGCGAATCGAGGCGAGGTGCCGCTTCATCGCGGCCGCTTTTTCTTCCTCAGTGTCCGCATCGGCAAAGGCGCGGTAGTCGGGCAGCGTGAGCTTGGAATCCACCACCAGCTGGCGGTCGCCGGGCAGCCGGATCACCACGTCTGGAATCACATTGGCGAGCCCGTCTTCCGCCTTCAGGCCGCCTTGCCGTTCGTAGTGTGTGCCGCGCACCAGGCCAGCGCGCTCCAGCACGTCGTCCAGAATGATTTCACCCCAGTTGCCCTGCGCCTTGCGGTCGCCGCGAATGGCCAGCGCGAGGTTGTTGGCGTCCTGGCTGAGCGTGTGGTTGAGCTGCATGAGCTGGCGCACCTGCTCGGCCATGGCGCTGCGGTCCTTACCCTCGTTGACGTAGACCTCCTCAACCTTCGACTTGAACGCCGTGAGCTGCTCTTTCAGCGGATTCAGCAGCTGCCCGAGATTGAGCTGGTTCTGCTCGGCAAACTTGCGGCTTTTTTCATCGAGGATGTCGTTGGCCAGCGTCTTGAACTGGTCCGACAGCTCCTGCCGTGCCTGCTGCAGGGTGGCGAGCTTTTCCTGCGCCTGGCGCCGCTCGGCGGCGAGCTCCTCACGGAGCCCGGCGTTCTCGGCCGTCTGCACGCCGAGACGCTGTTGCAAGGCCTCGATTTTCTCGACGAAGGCCGCTGTGCCGCGTTCCAGCTCCAGCACCCGCGCTGCGGCGGCCTGCGCTCTTTCCTCGAACTGCGCCCGTTCGGTCTGCTGGGCGCGCAGCTCCGTCTGAAGGGCATCGCGCAGGCCTTCTGCACTCGTCAGCCGGCTGCGCAGATCCAGCGCTTCGGACTCCAGCGCAGCCAGACGGGCTGCAAGCTGGGCGCGTTCCACATCAGCCGCTGTGCGACCACGCGCCTCGGCCAGCGTCTCCCGCTGGCGGCCCAGCAGCCAGACCACCAGCGCAGCGAGAGCGGCGCCAGCCAGCGCGGCGATGAGAAGTGCAACCTCGAAGGGCATGAACGACCACTAGAAAATGGGACGACGCACAGTATGCCGGTGCTGCTGCCGTCTCAGCTCACTTGTGGGTAAAGGTGAAGGCGCCGTCCCACTGCGGACCCGGCGGGTTGGCCCGCAGATACGCGATACGCTCGATGAAGATCTCGTAGACCTTGTGGGGGCGCCCGGAGCGGGAAAGGTTGAAGAGCTCCGCCTCGGCCTGATCCCAGAGCTGCGAGCGGTAAAGCTTCATGGCGCCCCGGTGCCGGGCCAGGTCGTTGCGCAGCGCGGGGTCCAGCGCTTCCTTCGGGCCCAGTGGCTCATAGATGGCCACCGGCTCGGTCTTGCCCTTCACCTTCACGAAGTCGAGTTCGCGGTAGGCCCATTCCTTGGGGCCGGCGTTGCGGGTGCTCTCGCCCACGATGAAATACACGCCGTATTCCTTGGTGAGGCTCTCCAGACGCGAGCCCAGATTCACCGCATCACCCAGCACCGTGTAGGCACGGCGGAACTCCGAACCCATGTTGCCCACGGTCATGTCGCCCGTGTTCAGGCCCACGCCAATCTGCAGCTTGGGCCAGCCCTTGCTCTCGAAGGCGGCGTCGAGGCTACGCACGGCTTGCAACATGGCCATGCCCGCCTCCAGCGCGTGGGTGGCGTGCTGCTCGTCGCGCAGGGGCGCGCCCCAGAACGCCATGATGGCGTCGCCCATGTACTTGTCGAGCACGCCCTCGTGCGCGAACAAGATCGGAAGAGCACACG
>CAMTXV010000087.1:0-5441 GCA_947085665.1 uncultured Sinobacteraceae bacterium
GCATCCACGCCCTTGGCAAACAGGCTGGCCGCATAGCTCTGGGCTGGGTCAGCGCCGAGGCGGCTGACCAGCTGCGCATGCAGGGTATCGAGAATGGTGCTGGAGGACATTTCGCGAGTGTAACGCGGCCGTCTTGATGATCTCGTGTCAGTGCGACGAGCGAGGACAGGCCCTAAACGCGCACCCGCACGCCCCGCGACTGCAAGTACTGCTTGGCTTCGCCCACGGTGTGAGTGCCCTTGTGAAAGATGCTGGCTGCAAGCGCGGCATCGGCGTGGCCGGTGGCCAGGCCTTCGTAGAGGTGTTCCAGCGTGCCGACGCCGCCGGAGGCAATCACCGGCACGTTCACTTCACGGTTGATGGCGGCGAGCAGTTCCACGTCGTAGCCCTCCTTGGTGCCGTCGCGGTCCATGCTGGTCACCAGCAATTCACCGGCGCCGCGCCGCACCATGTTGGCGGCCCACTCCACTGCGTTCAGGCCCGTGGCCTTGCGGCCGCCGTGGGTGAACACTTCCCAGCGCAGCGGCTCGTTCTTCTTGCTGACGCGCTTGGCATCAATGGCCACCACGATGCACTGCACGCCGTAGCGGTCGCCCGCTTCGGTGACGAAATCGGGATTGGTGACGGCGGCGGTGTTGATGCTCACCTTGTCGGCGCCAGCAGCCAGCAGGCATTTCACGTCGGCACAGCTGCGCACGCCACCGCCTACGGTGAGCGGAATGTAGATCTCTCGGGCCACAGCCTCGACGGTGGCGAACAGCGTGGGCCTATCGTCTGAAGAGGCGGTGATATCGAGAAACACCAGCTCGTCGGCGCCCTGGGCGTCGTAGCGACGGGCCACTTCCACCGGGTCGCCGGCGTCTTGCACCTGCTCGAACTTGATGCCCTTGACCACGCGGCCACGATCAATGTCGAGGCAGGGGATGATGCGTTTAGCCAGCATGGAGTACTCAGGCGGTGGCGATTTTCACGGCATCGGCGAGCGTGAACTTGTGCTCGTACAGCGCGCGGCCAATCACCGCGCCAATCACGCCATCGCCTTCGAGATCCTTCAGCTTGCGGATGTCATCGAGCGTGCCGATGCCGCCGCTGGCGATCACCGGCGTCTTGATGGCACGGGCCAGCGCCTGG
This sequence comes from uncultured Sinobacteraceae bacterium, assembly GCA_947085665.1. Taxonomy (GTDB): domain Bacteria; phylum Pseudomonadota; class Gammaproteobacteria; order Nevskiales; family Nevskiaceae; genus Stagnimonas. The sequence goes on from CAMTXV010000087.1 coordinate 1,132, forward strand.
GTGTTGGCCACATTGAAGCCATCGAGCATGCCGTCCTTGCCGATGTCGGTGTAGATGATTGCCTCCACGCCATCGTGCTCGCACTGCTGCGCCACTTCGATCACCGTGTGGTGGCTGAGCTTGCTCCAGCCATCCACCGCCACGTGGTCGCCCTTGGCATCGAGGCCCACGATGACGTGGCGCGGGTATTCGATGCAGAGGTCGTGCAGCACATGCGGCGCGGTGATGGCGCGGGTGCCCAAGATCACGTAGCTCACGCCCGATTCGAGGTAGCGCTGCACGGTTTCCTCGTCGCGAATGCCGCCACCCACCTGCACCGGCACATCGCCCGCCGCTTTCACGATGGCTTCCACGGCGCGCAGGTTCATCGGGCGGCCCTTGAGCGCGCCGTCGAGGTCCACCACGTGAATGCGCTGCGCGCCATCGCCCACCCAGCGCCGCGCCATCTCGCCCGGGTCGTCCGAGAACACGGTGACGTCGTTGAAGTCACCTTGGCGCAAACGGACGCACTGGCCGTTCTTGAGGTCGATCGCAGGGATAAGGAGCATGGCGCTTGGGGCCGGAGGGTTGCGGGAGGAGACGGCAGAAAACGGAAAGTGGGCGCTGCGGCCTGGCGATGGCGGCGATGGGCGGACTCTGCCTCATGCCCTACCCGCTCGCAAGGCGGTGTGCAGCGGGCTCGTTCAGGGATTCCAGTTCACGAAATTAGCCAGCAGGGTGAGCCCGAGGGCCTGTGATTTCTCTGGGTGAAACTGGAAGGCCACCAGATTCTCGCGCGCGAGAGCGGCGGCAAATACCTGGGTGTACTCACTGCTGCCCAGCGTGTGCGCAGGGTCGCGCGGGCGGGCGTAATAGCTGTGCACGAAGTAGAACCAGCTTTCGTCGGGAATACCCGCCCAGACCGGATGGCTCTTTTCCTGCTTCACGCGGTTCCAGCCCATGTGCGGCACCTTGAGGCGTTCAGGCGCATCGCTGGCGGGTTCGGGGAAGCGCACCACTTCACCGGGAAACAGCCCCAGCGCGGGCACGCCGCCGTTTTCTTCCGAAAACTCCAGCATCACCTGCATGCCCAGGCAGATGCCGAGCATGGGCATCTTGCGGGCCGCTTCGCGCACCAGCTGCGAGAGCTCCAGGCGGTTGAGCTCCTTCATGCATTCGCGCACGCCGCCCACACCGGGCAGCACCAGGCGGTCGCAGTCCAGAAGCTCTTCGGCGTCGTAGCTCACGATCACCCGCTGGTCAGGGGCCACGCGCTCCAGCGCCTTGCCGAGCGAGTGCAGATTGCCCATGCCGTAATCGATGACGCCAACCTTCTTCATGAAACCCTCGTAAAGCTACTGCGCTTGTTGGCTTGCACGTCGGCGGTGCTCGAAATGCTCATTGAGCACGGAGTCAACTCCGCTTTCTGCGCTCCGGCGCCGCGCAACCCACCTGCGCTCGCTACGCTTTCCAAGGGTTTCATCGCGTGATTCTTCAGAAGTGGTTTTAAGGCGTAGCGGGCGCTTAGAGCACGCCCTTGGTCGAAGGCGTCACGCCCAGCTGGCGCGGGTCGAGTTCCACCGCCGCGCGCAGGGCGCGGCCAAAGGCCTTGAACACCGTTTCAGCGACGTGATGGGCGTTCTCGCCCTTCAGGCTGTCGATGTGCAGGGTGATATTGGCGTGGTTGATGAAGCCCTGGAAAAACTCGTGAAAGAGATCCACGTCGAAGGCGCCAATGTGGCTGCGGGGGAAGTTCACATTCCACGCGAGCCCCGGCCGGCCGGAGATATCCACCACCACGCGCGACAGCGCCTCGTCGAGCGGCACATAGGCGTGGGCGTAGCGGCGAATACCCTTTTTGTCGCCAATCGCCTTCAGAAAGGCCTGGCCCAGGGTGATGCCGATGTCTTCCACCGTGTGGTGGGCGTCAATTTCGAGATCGCCCTTGGCGTCGATGTCGAGGTCGATCAGCCCGTGGCGGGCAATCTGGTCGAGCATGTGGTCCAGAAACGGCACGCCGGTGACGAAGCGCGAAGCGCCGGTGCCGTCGAGGTTGATGGAGAGCTTGATCTGGGTCTCGCGCGTAATGCGCTCAACGCTGGCGGTGCGGGCAGTCATCGAAACCAGTGGGGGGAGTCAAAGCGGGCGAAGAATACACCCGTGCGCCTGCGGCCGTGCAGAACCGGCTCAGCGCGGCGCCTGCTGCTGGCGCTGCACCAGCCGCGCACCCACCAGGCCAATGGCCACCGCCGCCAGCGTGGCCGGCAGCAGTGCGACAAAGCCCAGGCGCGGCATGAGGGCGGCCAGCACGATGAAGAACAGCGCAAAGCCCAGCAGGCCTGAAAGAAACCCGCGCAGCGCCCTGAGCAGCGGGTCCCGCCCGGCCATGGCCAGGGTGAAGGCGGGGATCACCGTGGCGGCCACGGGCGCACCCGCCAGCACGCCGGTGAAATCGGGGCCAATCAGCCCTGCCACGCCGGTCAGCGCCCAGATGAGCGCCACTGCCGCGGCCATGCGGGCCAGCAGTTCCTGCGGCGGCAGTTGAATGGGCTGTGGCGGGCTGGCGGGCCGGGGCAGCACCCGGGTGGCGGCGATATACAGCGCCGGCAGCACCGCCAGACCCAGCCAGGCTTGTTGATCGAGCCCGCTGTAGTGCAAGGCCGCGGCGGTGGCGAGGTAGCTCAGCCAGCCCACGCCCAGGGCGCCGTACCAGGCGAGACGGCGGCTGGCAAAGCCGAACACCAACAGGTAAGTCATGGTGGCCCACACCCCAATGGGTGCGGTGGCCGCCGCGCGGTGCGCCACCTCGGCGCCTGAGGTCATCCACAGCACCAGCACCACGGGTGCGCCGACCAGCGGCAGCCCGCCCAGCAGGCCCGAGGCGCCCGGCCCCCAGCGCTTGCCGGCGAGACTCGCCAGGCCAATGAGCACCGGCGAGACAAACAGCTTGGTGACCAGCGCGGCACTGAACATGGCGGGAGGGCTGCAAAAACGAGGCGCGATGATAGGCGAGTCGCTGGCGGCTCAGATCAGCGCAGGCTTGCGCCTTCAAGGCGCTTGATCAGTGCTCGCTCAGGCTCAGGCCTTGAGCGAGAAGGGCGTGAAGTGGGTGTCGCGGTCGAAGGTGTCGATGCCTTCGGCCTTCTTGAGCTTGTTCACCACCAGGTAGGTCAGCGGTGTGAACAGCACCTCCACGCCGATCTTGAACACCACGTTGAACAGCATGAGCGCACCCAGCGTGGCGTTGTCCATGATTCCGTAGAAGGCGATGGGGTAGAACAGCAGCGAGTCCACCGACTGGCCGCACATCGTCGAGCCGATGGTGCGCGTCCACAGCAGGCGGCCGTTGGTCCACACCTTCATCTTCGCCATCACGTAGCTGTTGATGAAATCGCCCACCCAGAACGCCAGCATGCTGGCCACCACAATGCGCCAGGTGTTGCCGAACACCACTTCGAGTGCCGGCTGCAGCACCTTGTTGTATTCGCTGTCGGGGCTGGCTGGCATGGCCAGAATGATGGCGCTCATGCCGGTGGCAAACAGCATGGCGGCAAAGCCGGCCCAGATGGCCCGGCGCGCGCGGCCAAAGCCATACACCTCGGTCATCACATCGCCAAAGATGTAGCTGACGGGGAAGAACAGATTGCCGGCGCCGAAGGTGACCACGCCGATCACCGGCAGGGTGAGCACACAGGCCTTGGCCGGGCCGATGAGATTGGCGCACAGCAGCACGGCTACCGTGCCGGCCATCAGAAAATCGTAATAGCGCGGCGAGGCAGCAGACATCGGTGGTGACTTAGCGGGGCGGCGGCTTTACGGGGGCCACCGAGTGGGTCAGATCGCAGCGGTCGTAGCAGGCCGAGGTGGCCGGATCGCAGGCTTCCGTCTGGTTCTGGCCCAGGCAGATCGCGCGACGATCCTGACAGACCTGACGGCATTGTTCGAGCGGCGATTGCGGGTTGATGGGCTTGTACCGCAGCTCTTCCGGCGTGCGCTTGAGGCCCTTCAGCGTGTCGCTGGAAAGCACCGCCGGGTCGCAGCGCTCAATGCAGATGCGGCGCGATTCCGGGCACAGCGTTTCGGTCACCTGCGGCTGCGATTCGCAAAAGGCGAAATCCGCTTCGCAGGCCGACAGGCAGGGTGCAACCGCAGCAGGTGCCTGCATCAGCGGCGAGACATTCTTGCGCTGTGCCATGACGGGCGAGGCGGCAAAGCTGCCGATCAACAACAGGACGGCGAGGGCACGCATGTAGGGAGTTCCAAAAAGGTGATAACCCAAACTACCGGCCGCATCTGACCAGCCCCTGCTGATGGGCAAAAAAATCGACGAC
>CAMTXV010000088.1:0-2670 GCA_947085665.1 uncultured Sinobacteraceae bacterium
TCCGATCTAGGCGCGGCCCACCGAGATTCCCATCGTGCGCCGCAAGGTGGCCGAGGTGATCAGCCGCGCCGGCTTGTCGGCCGAGAGCCACAGCGGCAAGAACCTGCGCGAGATTCTGCAATCCTGGCCGCGCGACGAGCTGTTCCAGACCGGCGAGCAGGAGCTGTTCGACGCCACCCTGAGCGTGCGCGCGCTGCGCGACCGCCATCAGCTGAAGCTGGTGCTGCGTCGCGACCGCTATGGCCGCTTTTTCTCCTGCCTGGTGTTCGTGCCGCGCGAGCGCTACTCGCGCGAGCTGCGCGAGATCGTTGCCCGCGAGCTGCTCAGCGCCTTCGGTGGACTGTCGGTGGATCGCAACGTCGAGTTCCTGCGCGGCGGCTTCACCCGCATGCACTTCATCGTGCGCACCCCGCCCGGCACGGTGGCGGAGTTGAGTGCCAGCGAGCTGGAAGCCCGCCTTGCAACCGCCACCCGCGGCTGGCGCGAACAGTTCAAGGAAGCACTCGCCGACCCGGCGCTGATCGCCGCCTATGGCGAGGCCTTCCCGCTCTCGGCGCAGGAGACGCTCACCCCGGCCGAGGCCGCCACCGATGCGCGCATCCTCGCCGCACTCGCACCCGGCTGGACCCTGTCCCCGCGCCTGCTGCTGGATGCCGCCGGTGGCGTGGTAGGGCTGAAGCTCTACCGCCTCTACCAGCCGCTGCCGCTCTCCGACGCGATGCCGCTCCTGGAAAACTTCGGCCTGAAGGTGGCCAACCACGATCCGCTGGAGGTGCGCTCGGCCACGGGCGAGACCGCCTTCATCCAGCATTTCGTCTTGCAGCCCTTGTCGGTGCCGGGCCTGCACCCGGACGCGCTGCGCGCGCAGTTCGAGGCGGCGTTCCTCGCCGTTCAGCGCGGCGAGGCGGAGAACGACAGCCTCAACCGCCTGGTGATCGCCGCCGGCATGAGCGCGCGGCAGGTCACTGCCCTGCGCACGCTCGCCACCTATCTGGTGCAGACCAGCCTGCCCTTCGGCCCGGTCTATATGCAGGGCGTGTTTGCCAGCCACCCGGCCATCGCCAAGCGCATCGTCGAACTCTTCGAGGCGCGCTTCGACCCAGCGCTGGAAGAAGGCCAGCGCAAGGATCAGGTGATCATCCTCATCCAGGCCGTCGAAGACGCGCTCGACAAGGTGGCAGCGCTGGATGCCGACCGCATCCTGCGCGCTGCGGTGGCCGTGGTGCGCGCAGGCCTGCGCACCAATTTCTACCAGCCCGGTGTTGATGGCCAGCAGAAGCGCTATGTGAGCCTGAAGCTCGACCCCGCGAAGATTCCCGACCTGCCGCTGCCGCGCCCCGCCTTCGAAATCTGGGTGTATGCGCCCGAGGTGGAGGGCGTGCACCTGCGCGGCGGCAAGGTGGCACGCGGCGGCCTGCGCTGGAGTGATCGTCGCCAGGATTTCCGCACCGAGGTGCTGGGTCTGATGAAGGCGCAGCAGGTGAAAAACACCGTGATCGTGCCGGTGGGTGCGAAGGGCGGCTTTGTGGTGAAGCAGGGCAATCCGGCCGACCGCGAGGCCTGGGCCAAGGCCGGCGTCGAGTGCTACAAAACCTTTCTGCGCGGTCTGCTCGACATCACCGACAACCGCGTCGGCAACACCATCACACCGCCGAAGCAGGTGGTGCGCTACGACGGTGACGACCCCTACCTGGTGGTGGCCGCCGACAAGGGCACGGCCACCTTCAGCGATATTGCCAACGGCATTTCCGCCGAGTACGGCCACTGGCTGGGTGATGCCTTTGCCAGTGGCGGCAGCGTGGGCTACGACCACAAGAAGATGGGCATCACCGCCAGGGGCGCCTGGGAGAGCGTGAAGCGCCACTTCCGCGAACTGGCTACGCCGAAGGATATCCAGAGCGAACCCTTCAGCGTGGTGGGCATTGGTGACATGTCAGGCGATGTCTTCGGCAACGGCATGTTGCTGTCGCGCCACATCAAGCTGCTCGCCGCCTTCGACCACCGCCACATCTTCATTGACCCCGCGCCGGACTCCGCCGCGAGCTTTGCCGAGCGCGAGCGCCTGTTCGCCCTGCCGCGTTCGTCTTGGGAGGACTACGATCAGGCGCTGATCTCCGCCGGCGGTGGCATCTGGCCGCGTACGGCCAAGAGCATCGAACTCTCCGATGCGGCGCGCGAGGCACTGGGCATCGAGGCCAAGCGGCTCACGCCCAACGAGCTGATGAACGCCATCCTGAAAGCCCCTGTCGATCTGCTCTGGAACGGTGGCATCGGCACCTACGTGAAAGCATCCACGCAAAGCCATCCCGAAGTGGGCGACCGCGCCAACGACGGCTTGCGCGTCAATGGCCGCGACCTGCGCTGCAAGGTGATTGGCGAAGGCGGCAACCTGGGCGCGACCCAGCTCGGGCGCATCGAGGCGGCACTCCATGGCGTGCGGCTCAACACTGATGCCATCGACAACGCCGGCGGCGTGCACAGCAGCGACCGCGAGGTGAACATCAAGATTCCGCTCAACAGCCTGATGCGCGAGGGCAAGCTGACGCGCGAAGTGCGCGACCCGCTGCTGGCCTCGATGACCGACGACATCGCCCGCTTCGTGCTGCGCGACAACGTGGTGCAGTCGATGGCCGTTTCGCTGCTGGAGGCCACCGCCGTGCAGCGGCTCGA